>JAPYTM010000006.1 GCA_029941825.1 Candidatus Nitrosopumilus sp. | reverse complement strand
TTTACGTTTATTTGCCAAAAACTCTTGTAATTTTTTAGAAACTTTATCTAATGCATTTTTAGCAGATTCTTCTGCTCTAGTTCGCATCTCCAATTCTTTTACAAGTTTTTGAGCTGTTTTATGACTAGTTGTTTTAATTTCACGTAAAGATGGTTTTGATTTAATTTGTTTTTGGATTTTTGATGAAATATTAGATTTAATTGTAGAAAATTTAGAAACATCATCTGAAATCTTTTTTGCAGTTTTTTGTCTACTTTTAATTTCAGAGATTAATTCTTGAATATGATCATTTACGAAACGTAATCTAGATTCAGCATTTTGTTTTTCTTCAGGATTCTCAGAAAATTCAATTTCTTGCTCAATTTGTTCAACTGACTCTTTTTCTCGATTTAATCGTTCCTCAGCTGATACTAATAATCTAGAAATACTTTCCAACTGTGAAGTTTTTTGAGTTAATACAGTAGAAACGTCAGAAACATCATCACGTTCAGATTCTATTTTTCTATCCACAGATGTTAAACCTGATGAAGAACGCTTTTCAACACTAAGAATATCTTTGAGTTGTTTTTCAGATTTTTTTCTTAAACTCGTTTTTTCATTTCTTTTTTGTCGTAGTTGAATTACTAGTTTTTCTGTAGATGTCAATGATTCAATCAAAACAAAAGAGTCGGTTAAATTAGTAATATGATCAGGATTTGACTTGTCAGTAAAGAAAATTAACTAATATTGATCGCTAAAACCATTTTTTGAAAAAATATTAATCAAAAGATGTCATCAAAATCATGGAATTTCATCCAAAAGATTTGCCAATATCAAAAACATATGATCTAAAAGATGAAAAAGATGCCTCAATTGCAGTAGAGGACATGGTGAATTTAGGATTTAAGAATAGAAAAGAAGGATTCAAAGTATTAATGCCAAAAGAGACAAAGCTTGCAAAAAAAATAGGATATACAATTACAACAGGTGTTATTCATGGATTAAGAGAGAAAAATGAAATTAGAGATATAAAATATTGGACATATCATCATGATGATGAACATTTTGCAATAGTTTTGATTAGTAACAATACTTTGATTGAGTTAGGTTTTGAGGAGTAATATCAATAACTGAATTAGGTTTTTGATTTATCAAAAATATTGTAGAGTTTTGTTCTTTGTGCCATAACTCCAGCAAGCAATACTCCAACTACAGCTCCGCCAATTACATCCATAGGGAAATGTTGTAAGACATAGATTCTACTAATTGAAATCATTACAGGGTATAGAAACATCAAATACGCACCACGTGGGAATCGTTCAGATAAAACATAGCCTAAGATGATTCCAACAATCATTGCTCGTGCTGCATGACCAGATGGATATGATGCGTTATAGCTTCCCTCACAAAATAAGGCATAGGTATCACGGCTAATTTCTACAGGGAATATTACACCCTCATATTCAAAATCAGGCCTGTCCCTATCAATTCCACATTTGATATAGCCAGTGAGTAGTGTAGAAAGCACAATCAAAATCATCAAGGTAATTCCAATTCTACGGGTTTTTGGAATTATTAACATTATAATTCCAAACACCATCATGTTAAACACATCACCACTTTCAGTGATATACTGCATTATGATGTCAAGTGTGGGGTTTCCAACATTTTGTGAAAAAAAGAAAATAATATTTTGATCAAAACTTTCAGTTATTTCAAAGTGTACTAAAGCACTAAGAATAAGAAACAAAATTGTCAAGAAGACAAAGGAGCGAGACCTAATATCAAAAAGCCAGTTTTGCAATTAATTAAACCTCAAACTTGCATCTTTTAATTTTTATCAATAGTAAAGTATTGAAATTACAAATCATTATTTTGAAATAGTATTTGGGAAAATAATTCTGATCGGCTCAAAGAATTTAACCAAGTGCCTAATAGAAAAGTCGTGAATGTACTCACGCTAGACGATTTTGACCTAAAAGATAAGACAGTTTTTTTGAGAGTTGATATGAATTGCCCAATTGATTCAGAAACAATGGAGATTACAGGAACAAGACGAATTGAAGAAACTATTGAAACCCTGAAATCATTAGAAGAGGCTAAAGTTGTTGTTGCATCACACCAAGGAAGAGTTGGGAATAAAGACTATACAGGAATGGACAAGCATGCAAAAGTTCTTGAAAAATTAATGGGTAAAAAAATAAAATATGTGGAAGATGTAATTGGTGAAGCTGCACAAAATGCAATCAAAGGTTTAGAGAATGGAGACGTTTTACTTTTAGATAATCTTAGACTATGTGCTGAGGAAAATTATGAATTTTCACCAGAAAATGCGGCAAAAACAATTATGGTCAGTCGCTTATCCAAATTATTTGATCTTTGTGTCTTAGATTCATTTCCTAGTGCACATAGATCACATCCATCAATTGTTGGATTTCCACAAGTTTTACCTGCATGTGCGGGAAGAATTGTGGAAAAAGAAGTTAAAAATCTAGATGAAATTATGACTGTAGCCAAAGCACCGCATGTAATAGTACTTGGAGGCTCCAAAATACCAGATAGGCTTGAAGCGATAAAATTATTGATTCAGAATGGTCGTGCGGATCATGTTCTACTAACAGGGTTGATTGGCAATGTGTTCATGCGTGCACAAGCTAGAATCAAGTCACCTTTAGGAATTAAAAGAGAAGAAGAAGTTGTAGCAAAAGCACATTCGCTAATAGGTGAATATCCAGATGTTTTTGCAACACCAGTTGACATTGCAATTGACAAAGACGGTGAAAGGGTAGAGATGGATGTCAGAGAAATTGGTAAAGGTGATAAAATTTTTGATTTAGGTCCAAAAACTGTAGACTATTATTCAAAATTAATTTCAGGGGCAGGAACTGTTTTTATCAGTGGGCCTGCAGGATTTTTTGAAAAAGAAAATTTCAGTTACGGTACAAAAGAATTACTCAATTCAGTTGCAAACTCTATGGCAACAACTATTGTGAGTGGAGGGCATCTAACAACTGCACTAAAAGAACAAGGATTAGCAGATAAAATTAATCACATTAGTACTGCAGGTGGCGCACTAGTACTTTATCTTACAGGAGAAAAACTACCAATGATGAAAGCATTAGAGAATGCTGCAATAAAATATAGATCTAGATAGAAGATTTACAAGAAGGGTTTGGGCAAATTTTTTCTTCAGATGTACCAAGATATACATCATAATTACAAGCATTGCAATGAAGTTTTTCAGTAGGATCAAATAGCTTTAGCCAAATTGTGGTAAAATTCTGTGCAATATTTCGGGTAAAACCAGAATCACAGATTTCATTAAAAAAAGATTCAACATCATCTATTATCCATGAAGGATCAATATCGCCATTGTCTTTGAGGATTTCAAAAATTTCATCGTTTGTGAATTTTGTTTCAACATCATTGAATTTTTCAAAGATTATTTTTCTTATTTGAAGTGTAATTGGGGTTTTAGGAGTAAAATTACTCATACTAGTACAAACTAGAAGCCTCTTCTTTTAATTTATCTACACCTTGAGAATCATCCATATGATCTGCCAGATATGTGTAAAGAGCAGATTTGAGTACTTTTAGAGAAAGTAAAGCACATTTTATTCTAACAGCTTGAAGATGCTCAAGACCTAATTCACTCAAGATATCATGTTTCTCAATTTTTCGTACATCATCAAGACTTTTTCCTTTTGTAATTTCAGTTAAAACTGAAGAGCAAGCCATACAAATTGCACATCCTTTTCCATGAAATTTAATATCAGTAACTTTGTTGTCATCAATTTTCATATCAATATCAATACTGTCACCACATAGTGGATTGGAGTCATGAAAAGTTACATCATGGTTTTCAATTTTTCCAAAATTAGCAGGGTTTCTTGAATAATCAACAATTATCTCATGATAGATATCAGCATTGCCAGTCATAGTTTGAACACCTTTGCCACTTTATTTAATGAATTCACAAGAACATCAACCTCATTTTTAGTATTATAAATGTAAAAACTAGCTCTAGATGTTGCAGCAACATTTAGTCGTTCCATTAAAACTTGTGCACAATGATGACCTGAACGAACAGCAATTCCTTCTTCATCAACAATTTGTGCAACATCATGTGGGTGAACATCTGCAAAATTAAAAGAAATTACACCACCACGTTTTGAAAGATCTTTAGTTCCATAGATGTGAATTCCTTTAACTGCGGATAGTTTTTCTATAGCATATTTTGTTAATTCAATTTCATGTTCTCGCACATTATCCATTCCAATTTTTGTGAGATAATCAATTGCAGCTCCTAGCCCTACAACATCTGCAATATTTGGAGTGCCTGCTTCAAATTTGTATGGTAAATCATTCCAGGTAGTTTCATACTTGTGAACCTCTCTAATCATATCACCGCCACCATGAAATGGACTCATGGTTTCTAAAACAGATTTTCTGACCCATAAAACACCAATTCCAGTTGGGCCCAACATTTTGTGTCCAGAAAATGCAAAAAAATCACAACCTAAATCTTCAATGTCAACTGTCATGTGAGGTACAGCTTGTGCACCATCAATTAGTGTAAGAACACCTGCAGATTTACATTTCTCAATTATTTTTTTAGCATTAGTAATGGTTCCAAGAACATTTGACATTAGACTAAAAGTTACAAGTTTCACTTTACCTGTAGCAAGATACTTGTCAAGATCATCTAAAATTAATTCCCCATTATCACCCATTCCAATGTATTCTAGTTTGGCACGTTTCTCTTGTGTAAGTAGTTGCCAAGGTACAATATTACTATGGTGTTCATATTCTGTGGTGACAATAATGTCACCTTCTTTGAGGTGTGGTCGACCCCATGCATATGCAACAAGATTTATTGCTTCGGTGGTCCCCCTGACAAAAATAATTTCTTGTCTGTTTTTTATATTGACAAATTTTGCAATCTTATCTCTAGTTGCCTCATATGCTTCAGTTGCTTCCTCAGCTAAAGCATACACTGCCCTGTGAATATTTGCATTATGATTTCGATAAAAGTCAGTAATAGAATCTATTACTTGATTTGGTTTTTGTGTTGTAGATGCATTATCAAGATAGACAAGAGGTTTGTTATCTCTAACAGTTCTTTTCAAGATAGGAAAATCATTTCGTATATTTTCAAAAGATGATTGTGTACTTTGCATATTTTAAATCTCCACGTAAATTTCATTGTCGTCTATTTTAACATTGTATACTTTGAGTGATGTTTCAGCAGGAAGATTTTGTGGCTTTCCATTTTCTAAATTAAAAACAGAAAGATGTAATGGACAACGTACACCTTCATCACTTAGAAATCCAGTAGAAAGGTCAGCATCTGCATGAGTACAAATTAGATCTGTTGCAAGAATTTTTCCTTTGAGATTTGCTAAAAGAATTTTAGTATTATCATGAGTAAATCCAAAAAGCTGGCCTTCTTTTACCTGTTCCAAAGTACAAGCTTTAATCCATTCAGACAGAAAAATCACCTATACTTGTAATGTTGCTCAATTTCTGCATCTTCATTGTAACGAGTTTCTTCAATTTCAACGAATTTAGTTAGTTCATCATCAGTGTTGATGGTGAGTTCCTTGTCATCCCATTTAGATTCAATAAGATATGCAATCCATGCTCTTACTTGATAAGACATTTTTCTTGAAAGTGGTTCTAAGAATCCTTCAATAATTGTTCTTTCAGCTTCTTTTTTACTAAGACATCTAGTTTTAAGATAGAAAATTTGTTCCTCATCAATTGGTGCAACAGATGCAGAATGCGTTGCCTTTACATCGTTTGTAAGTATCTCTAATCCAGGAATTGAATCAGATTTTGCATCCTTATCCAAAAGTATTGAACGACCTGATAAAAATGAATTTGCCTTTGTTGCTTTTTCTTCAATTCTAATCATTCCTTTGAAAAGTGATTTTGATTTATTTCTAAGAATTGATTTTTCAACGACTCTGCCTTCAGTTGATGGGCCCACATGAGTTACATTAGTTTGAATGTCAAATGTCTGTTCATTATTTCCAAAAATTACTTCAGAATCATTTGATGATGAACCAGGGCCATTAAGAAAATATTCAGTCTTGTAACGTGATAATACGGTTCCAAATAATCCAGAATACCAATTCACTCTTGCATCTTGTGCTAAATCTGTTCGTCTAGTTGAAAAATTAATTGCGTGTTCATCCATCATTTGTAAAGTGGTGACATCTAACTGTGCATTTGGAGCAATGCTAATGTTAAGTAATTCAAGATATGCTTGTTGGGTTTCAAGCTTTGGAGAATACAATTCTTGAACAATCGTAGCTTTACTATTTTCATCTGCAAATACTACATTTCTTGAAATCACAGATAAACCATCTTCAGATAGACATGTTAGAATATGAATTGGTTTTTCTAAGACAAGGTTACGTGGAATGTGAATAAATACGCCTGAATTAAAAGCAGCATTGTTTAATGCAGTAAATTTATCATCTTGGGATTTTGAGGCTTCTAGTGCTTTTTTTACAAGTTCAAAATTATCTTTAATTGCATCTGCAATTGAAGAAATTACTAGTCCTTTTGATTTTAATTCATCTGGGACGTTAATTTTATGGGTATTTGTTCCAATTTGAATAATGCATGTTTCATTTTCTAATTCACCTAATCTGTTTTCAAGAAATTTTGGAATTGTTTCTGTAGTTGATATGGAAAGAGAAACTTTTTCAGGATCCATTTTTTTTGCATCAGTGTATTTATTGTAAAGTGGAGATATTTCAATTGGAAGATCATCATAAATGGATAATGAACTTTTTCTATATTCTTTAAGCCAATCAGGTTCATTTCTTGATGATGAAATCTTATCAATATGATTAATGTTAATTTTTGAAAGAGTTTCTTGAGACATGATTATCGAATATTGGGGTATTATCCCACAGAATCATCCATTTCTAATTTGATGAGTCTGTTTAATTCAACTGCATATTCCATTGGCAACTCTTTTGTAAATGGCTCCATGAATCCATTTACGATTAATGTTAATGCCTCTTCTTCATTAAATCCTCTACTCATAAGATAGAAAATTTGTTCATCGCCAATTTTTCCAACTGTTGCTTCGTGAGTGATTGTTGCATCATCTTGATTGATTTCCATGTAAGGATATGTTTCTGTTTTTGATGTATCATCTAAGAGTAATGCATCACATCTAATAGTGGCTTTAACATTTGTAGCACCTTTTGCTACTGTAAGTAATCCTCGATAAGTGGAACGTCCATCTTGTCTGCTAACTGATTTTGATGTAATTTTAGAAGTGGTATTTGGTGCAAGGTGAACCATTTTTGCGCCTGTATCTTGGTGTTGTCCTTTACCTGCAAATGCAATGGAAAGTGTTTCACCATATGCTTTTTCTCCCATAAGGTAAATTCCAGGATACTTCATTGTTAATTTACTTCCAATATTTCCATCAATCCATTCAACAGTTGCACCTTCATATGCATAAGCACGTTTTGTTACAAGATTGTAAACATCACTACTCCAATTTTGAATTGTAGTATATCTCAATTTTGCATCTTTATGTGCAACTAATTCTACAACAGCACAATGAAGTGATTCTGTAGAATAAACAGGGGCAGTACATCCTTCAATGTAATGTACTTCTGCACCTTCATCTACAATGATTAATGTTCTTTCAAATTGACCAATGTTTTCGGCATTAATTCTAAAGTATGCTTGTAAAGGCATGTCAACTTTGACACCACGTGGAATGTAGATAAATGAACCACCACTCCAAACTGCACTATTTAGTGCTGCAAACTTGTTATCCTCTGGTGGGATTATTTTACCAAAGTATTTTTTGAAAAGTTCTGGATGTTCTTTTAGAGCAGCATCAGTATCTAAAAACAAAACTCCTTGTTTTGCTAAATCTTCCCTTAGACTGTGATATACAACTTCAGATTCATATTGTGCACCAACACCAGCTAAAAATTTCTTTTCAGCTTCAGGAATTCCAAGTTTTTCAAAAGTATTTTTAACTTTTTCTGGAACATCATCCCAGTTCTTTTCTACTTTCTCTGTTGCTCTCATGTAATAATAGATATTTTGGAAATCAATAGTGCTAAGATCACCACCCCAAGTTGGCATTGGTTTTTTCATAAAAATTTCAAAGGAACGTAATCTAAAATCAAGCATCCATTGTGGCTCATCTTTTAATTTACTGATATCAATTACAGTATTCTTAGAGAGTCCTTTCTTGCTTAGGTGAACATACATTTCTGTAGAATCTTTAAAATCATATTTTGAATAATCCATATTGATATTTTCAGTGGCCATGCACGACATAACCCCGTTATATTATAAATACATGAGGAAAGATAGGCACAGCTAAATAGCTTTAGCTAAATCTTAGAGTTGATCTAATCTATTGTACTTGAAGAATTATAGTTAGAAAGTTAGTTTATTTTTCATTGTATCAAATGCACCTGCAACAGTGTGGATTTCAGATACAGTGTAAGATACATCAAATTTCTTTAGTTCTTCAGATGTGAATGGTCCAATGGATACTAGAGATAATTTTGAAAGATTTTCTAATAAAATGGGTTGTTCATAGTCCTTGTGCATTATCTCAAAAAATCCACGAACAGATGATGCACTAGTGAATATTACACCATCAATTTTATTTTGGGAAAATAATTCTCTAAATCCATTCCATTGTGTAGTATCTCTAAATGCACAAACATCATACAAATAAATCTCTACAACATCAATTCCAATTTTGTTTAGCAAGTCTTTAAGAAATGAATTTGATGCACCACTACGAGGAATAATCACTTTTTTTCCAACTGCATTAATTTGAGAAAATTTTTCCCCAACCCCAATAGAGGAATGATTTTCAGGTTCATGATTTACTTTAATTCCATATGTTTCCAAAGTAGCAGTAGTTTTTGGACCAACTGACATTACAATGGTATTTGCAACTGATAATTGTAATTTCTCAAATTTTCCAATATTTTTTGCCGTATCAAATAATAGTTTTACAGCCTTTGAGCTTAGAAAAATAGAATAGTCGGGATTGTATTGTTCCACTGAATTTAAAAATTCATCAACAATTTTTTCGCCCTTGCTAACAAGTTCTATTGTAGGCAATGTGATTGGAGTAGCCTTGTTTTGTTCAGATAAAGTGATAAATTCTGAGGCATCATCTTTTGAACGTGTAATAGCTATAGTTTTTCCATCAAGCATTATTTCCAACCTATAATATCAGATAAATCAACAACTTTTCCAATTATAATATTTGTAGGAGGAGTGATTTTGTTGTCTTTGATTTTTTTTGCAATAGTTGTAACAGTCCCTTTAATCATTTTTTGTTTAGGGGTAGTACCGTTTTGAATTACTGCTACTGGAGTTTTTTCATCAAGTCCTCCTGCTACCAATTGCTTACAAATAACATCAATTCTAGATAATCCCATCATGATTACTATAGTGTCAACTGATTTTGCCAATTTTTTCCATTTGACAATTTCTGTTTTCTTTTCAGGATCTTCATGTCCAGTAACAAAAACTACAGATGAGGAATATTTTCTATGAGTTAAAGGAATACCAGCATATGTGGCAGAACCAATACCTGAAGTAATTCCGGGAACAATTTCATATTTTACATTATGTTCTTTAAGAAATTCTGCTTCTTCTCCACCACGACCAAAAATTATTGGATCACCGCCCTTTAGTCTGACTATATTTTTTTTGGATTTTGCATATTTTACCATCAAGTCATTAGTAGAGTTTTGATGGGTTGTATCATCACCTACTGCTCTACCAACATAGATTTTTTCTGCTTTTTTTGGAATCATAGAAATTATTTTCTTGCTGACTAATCTATCGTACAATACAACATCTGCTTTTTGTAGTAACTCAACTGCTCGTAATGTAATTAATTTACTATCACCAGGTCCAGCCCCCACAAGATACACTTTACCACTCATGTCTTATTCCATTCCTCTACTTTTTCTCTCCAATTTAATGCAAGATCATTTATGCCTTTTTTACGGAGTTGTTCTCCAGCACTCTTACCAATTGAGTAAGGATTATTTTTGTCACCAGTAATACTTACTTTGATTGATTTTTTTCCATCAACAGAAAATGCAATCACATCAAGTGTAATTTCAGAACCATCGGATTTTGCATATGCACCAATTGGGAATCTACATCCAGAATCAATGAAATCAGATAATGCTCGTTCTGCTTCAATTTCTAATCTAGATTCAGAATCTTCAATTTTTTTTAACATAGAAATTGTTTGCAAATCATCAGATCTTGCAACAATAGCAATTGCACCCTGACCAGGTGATGGCGAAAAATCATCAACAGATAATGGATGATATTTTACATCCACACCCAATCTTGAAATTCCAGCTTGAGCTAAAACTATTCCATCATAATTCTCTCCAGATACTTTTTTAATTCGAGTTTCAATGTTCCCACGAATTGGTTTTACTGTTACATCAGATCTTTTTCTACTAACTTGTACGGCACGACGCAGTGAACTTGTTCCAATTATTGCTCCAGACTTGATATCATCTAATGATGAACCATTTGATGAGATAAAAACATCATTTACCACTTCACGTTTTGGAATACATGCCAAAATAAGATTAGATTCCAAATCAGATGGGACGTCTTTGAGACTATGTACTGCAAAATTTACTTCTTTTTGTGCAACTGCTCTATCAATTTCTTTTTCAAAGATTCCTTTCTGATCAATTGTAAATAAGGGTCTAGTATCAGTATCTCCTTTTGTGGTAATAGTCTTAATTTCATATTCAGAATCAGGATTTACTTTTTTTAATTCTGAAATCACCCAATTTGTTTGAGCTATAGATAATTGACTGCCTCTAGCACCTACAATATACTTCAATTCTTCACCGATTTTAGTGCAATATGATATGCATCAAGTGTTTTGTTTAGATCGTTTTCTGTATGAGCGTCAGAGAGAAAAAGAACTTCAAATTGAGAAGGAGCAATAAAAATTCCTTGTTTCAACAAAGATTTGAATAATTTTTGAAACTTTTTGCCATTTGCATTTTTTGAGGTTTCATAGTTTGTAACAGGTTTGTTTGTAAAGAAAATTTGAAGCATTGATGCTGTGAAATTAATTTGGTGAGGGATCCCCATATCAGTTGCCATATCATCTAATGCAGTGGAAAATAATAGATTGAATCGCTCAAGTTTAGAATAGAGTTTATTTTTGATTTTGTTTATTGTCTTAATAGAACTAATTGCTGCACTAACAGAAATAGGATTACCAGCAAAAGTACTTGCCTGATACACTTTACCACCAGGAGAAAGTAAATTCATTATTTCTTTTTTACCACCAACTGCAGCTATTACAAATCCGTTGGATAGAGCTTTTGCAAGAGTAGTGATATCAGGTTTAATTCCAAAATGTTCTTGTGCACCACCTGGTGCAACTCTAAATCCAGTAACAACTTCATCAAAAATTAATGGAATGTTATTTTCTTTGGTAATTTTTCTCAGATCATAAAGAAAGTTCTTTTCAGGTAAAATCAATCCCATGTTAGCTAGTATGGGTTCAACAATAACTCCTGCAATATCTTTATTTTTTTGAATTGTTTTTTGTAAATCTTCAATGTTATTGTATTGAACTACCAAAGTATTTTTTGAAACTTCTTCTAGTCCACCATCAGATACAGAAATTCCATTATGTGCAGAACCAGATCCTGCTTTTACCAAAACAGAATCATGTGCACCATGATAACATCCCTCAAATTTTATTATTTTTTTCTTTTTTGTAAATCCACGAGCTAGTCTTATTGCAGTCATTGTTGCCTCACCGCCAGTATTTACTAATCGAACTTTGTCAATTGATGGAAAATTTTTAATAATTAATTTTGATAATTCAATTTCAGATTCTGTTGGAGTACAATAGAGAGTTCCTTTTGAGAGTTGTTTTGTTACTGATGTAATAATTTCTTTTCTTCTATGTCCCAAAAGTAAAGCACCATAACCATTGCAAAAATCAATGTAACGGTTATTGTCTTCATCCCAAATGTGTGAACCGTTAGATTTTTTTGTAAAAAATGGGTAAGGTTCAAAGTATCTAACAGGACTGTTAACGCCTGAAGGAATCACTTTTTTGGCATTATCAAATAATTTTTTAGATTTAGACAACATATTGCTGTGTCAAATAGTCATTATTATTCGTAATTTGAGGCTCTTTGTGCTTGGAATTTACCACGAAATGCAAATGCTGCAATTATAGTTCCAATGAATGGTGCACTCAGATATAGCCACAAATCACCTAATGTTCCAGACAGTAATGCTGGTGCAAGTGCACGAGCAGGATTCATTGATGCACCAGAGATAATTGCCAAAAACAAAATATCCAAACCAACTATTCCTCCAATAGCCACACCACTAAATCCTCGAAGCCCTTTTGTATAAACAACATAAAAAATAACTCCCATAAGCATTGCAGATGCCAATACTTCAACTGAAAAAATTAAAAATATTGAAAAATCATAGTTGGGAGTATTTGCACCAATATTTGCACCATCTCCAATAAATTTTAAAACAAACAAGGAACCTAAAAATGCACCAATTATTTCTGCTGTAAAATAATACAACACCTGAAGTTTTGTAATGTGTCCTGTTATGTAATATCCAATAGTTACTGCAGGGTTAAAATGAGCAAGTGAGATTTTTCCAAAAGAATACACACCAATTAGTAATGCAATAAATGGTGCAAGTGCTGCAAATGGAATTCCCAATTCACCATTAAAATTTTCAAAATCATAAACAATTGAACCAGTAGCAAAAACTACAAGAATAAAGGTACCAATTAATTCTACAATAAAAATTTGTAAATTAGAATAAGTCATAATTAATCAACTTTAAGCAAATCAATCATATCCAATACTTTAGATTTAATTTGATCACGAATTATTCTAATTTGTTCTATTGATTGTGTTTTAGGATCAGAAACATTCCAATTTGTAACATCTTTTACATATATTGATGGACATAATTCTTTATCCATACACCCCATGTTTACTATTTTGTGTGAATTTTCAATCATAGAGTTTGACAAAATTTTGGGAGATTGTTTAAGCATATCAATTCCAATTTCTTCCATTACTTGAACAACAACTGGATTTAGTTCAGATGATGGGAGGGTTCCAGCACTAATTACATTAAATTTTATTTTAGAATACTTTTTAAAAAAAGCCTCAGCCATTTGACTGCGGCCAGCATTTTCTACACATACAAATAAGATATTTTTAGGCACAAATTAATATAAATATTAGTTTATATAAATATAGATTGATATGAATGGACTTAGTCTCTTAAAATGTATCTGTAACGAAACACGATTTGAAATCTTGGAACTGTTACAAAAAAATAAAGAATTATGTGTAAATGATTTTGTAATGAAATTAAAAAAAGATCAACCGCTAGTATCACACCATCTAAAGACATTAAAAAAATGTGGGATTGTAAAGTCAAGAGATGAAGGTAAAAAAGCAATGTACACAATAAGTAACAATCAACTATCAGAATTGATTTCAAATGTAACAAAGACTAGTAAAAAAATTCCAATTTTATGTACAGATGAAAACTGTTGTTAAAATTTTTCAGTTCTTACTACACTAATATCACTGACATAAAGTACCAAAGCAAAATCAGCAAAGAGGGTTCTAGATATTTCCTCAATCACATCAGATAATTTACCTTCACGTATTATTACTTCAACTTTAACATTTTTTTCAGTTTGAAGTCCATGACCACGTAAACCACGTGCACCATTCCCTTCTACCTCATAAGTTGTATATCCAGTGATTTCATGTTTCTTTAAAATCTCAATAATGTTTTTTTGTGCAAGTATTTCACAAGTAATTGTTAGTAATTTTACGTTGTAAAGTTTCATATCAATTATTTTGTAATGTAATTGAATAAGTCTATCGATCCTTCACCATGTACTAGAGTTGAAATGGCAAACATGATTGGTAATAAAACAATAATGTTGTATGGGAATGTAATTCCTAATGCAGATGTTATGTAGAGACTAGGGTTTGCTTGAGGTATTGCATGACGTAAAACTGCAGGCGCTGCAATAAATGATGCACTAGCCAAAAGTAATCCAAACATCACTGCACCACCTAAGCTTAATCCCATACCAGTTGCAACTAATACACCAATAATTCCATTAAATGTAGGCATAATTACAGCAAATGCAATAAGAAAAACACCAACTTTTTTGATATCACCCAATCTTTGACCTGCAATTATACCCATCTCAATCATGAAAATTACAATGGCGCCAGTAAACATTTGATCAAACACAATACTAATTGAACTAAAACCAGATTCACCAATCATATAACCAATAACAATACTTCCCAGTAAGATTACTATGGCCTTACCAGTAAGGGACTCGTGTAGAACTTGAGAAAGTTTAGTTTTAGTTTCACGTAATCCAACATCAATGTCAGATACATCATCATTTGTAAATGACTGTTTCTTTACACGGATTTGTTTTGATACTGCCATGTTTGTCAAAAATATTGCCATGATGAATGCTACAGGTTCCAAGATTGCCAAGATTGCAGCCAAGTATCCTTCAGATGTTACACCTTGATTTTTAAGAAATGATAATCCAACTGAAAAAGTTACAGCACCTACTGCACCATAAGTTGATGCTAATGCATAAGAATCAAAAATATTGAATTTTCCCAATCGTCTTAAAATTTGGTAATGATTTAATGTAAATAATAATGAAAGACCTATTGCAACAAACATAGGAATCAACATATTTTCAAATCCAGTATTTCTCATCTCTATTCCTCCATGAAGTCCAATTGCTGCAAGAAGGTAAATTGGTAAAAATTCTGAAATTGCTTCAGGTATTTTTAAATCAGATTTTATTCGAGCTGCAATAATTCCAAACAAAAAGAACAAAATTATAGGGGTTAAAAGATTAGATTGAATTAATTGTAATATTTCCATTGTAATATCTCAAAAAAATTTTTGCTGAAATAAAAATCAAGGTATTGCAGATACTCAAACAAATAAGCTAATCACATATGTAAAGCCAATGCCTATTGCAGCACTGCCAGGAATTGTAATGATCCATGCAAAAACAATTTGCCTTCCAACGCTCCAGCGTACAGCACGCTTTCTTCGTGCAGAACCAGCTCCCATAATTGTGCCTGTAATGACATGTGTAGTACTGGCAGGAATACCAAATATTGCAAAAACTGCCAGCATCAATCCACCCCCAGTTTCTGCTGCAAATCCCTGATATGGTTTGAGTTTTGTAATTTTTACACCAAGTGTTTTGATAACTTTGTAACCTCCAAAGAAAGTTCCCAATCCCATTGCAGATGCTGCTGCCAAAATTACCCACAGAGGCATTTCAAGATTAGGAACCATTCCTGCTGAAAATAAAATTAAAACAATAATACCCATTGTTTTTTGTCCATCATTTGCACCATGAGTTAGTGCAAACCAAGCTGAAGAAATAATTTGTAATCTACCAAAAGTTTTGTTTACAACTGCAGGTCTATAATTTGCAAAGAAGGTAATTATTAAGCCAGTTAATAGTAAACCAACAATTATTCCACCAATTGGTCCAATTACAATTCCTGCAAAAATTTTAGTCAAACCACCAAAAACTAATTTTTCAAAACCTAATCCCATAATTCCCGCACCCATAATTCCACCAACTAAAGAATGACTATTAGAAATGGGTAATCCAAAATAGGTACACAATGTACTCCAGACAATAGCACCTGCCAATCCACCTATTATCATGTATACTGTAATATCATCAGGACTAACAATTCCTTTAGCTATTGTAGTTGCTACAGCTACACCAAAAACAAAAGGACCAATAAAATTCATGGCTGCAGATAGTCCCACTGCATGAATTGGTTTTAGAACACGTGTTCCAATAACTGTTGCAACAGAATTTGCTGAATCATTAAAACCATTTACAAAATCAAAGATTAATGCTACAATTATTGCAGCGATGGCTATCTCTATCATATTATCAACTCATGAATATTTTAAAACAATATCTTCAATTACATCTGCAACATCTACACATCTATCTGATGCAGTTTCCATTGTTTCATAGATATCTTTTAGTTTGATGATTTTAATTGCATCATCAGATTCAAAGAGTTCTTTGATTGCCTCTCTGTACAAATCATCAACAGTATGCTCAATATCACCAGTATTTCTACAATGTTGAATCATATCTTTAGGATTCTTGATTTTTTGTAATTTAGACATCATGTATTCCACTTCTTTTGTAGCCTTAACTAATTCTTCAGCTATTTGTTTACAATATGGAGGGGGAGTAGTAATTTTGTAACTATACACTCTTGCAGCAATACCATCCATGAAATCAATTACATCATCAATTTTTGATGCGATTCTCTGCATATCTTCACGATCTAAAGGAGTGATGAATGTACGATTTAATTCAGAAAAGATATCACGTGTTAGAACATCTGCTTCAGTTTCTAATCTATGAATTTTTTGTACTTGTTCTTCATTACTCAAATCTGAAAATAAAACTACTACAGCCTCAGAAGTTTCAACTGCTTTTTTTGCCAAATTATCAAGAATGAGTAAAAGTTCTTTTTCATTGGATTTTATCCATGATAGCCATTGTCCCATAATTAACCAGATAAAAAATTGGCATTAAAGGTAGTGGACATAAAGTATATGCTACTATATAGAAACATACTTTGAATGTTAAACTTGTTCTGATCGCAATTTTAGAAAATTTGTTTATGATGGATTAAAAAAATAATTATTATCTGAGAGTAAAACAAGTATTCCAATTAGTATTTTTTAGATCGATTGTGTAGAATGTCACATCATTTTACAGGGTTCAAACAAAAAAGCACTAAAAACTAATTGGTGTTGATTTTACATTAAAATGGTTTATTCACTTCACGTGTAAACACATAGCTTGCAAGTCCAATCATTACAAACACAAATGCAAATAGGATTCCAAGGCTTAACAATATTGGTACCCCACCTTCAGTTACACCAGTCATCATTGATCTTACCAATAAAACAGTGTAAGTGACAGGATTTAGTTTTGCAATTATTGCTAACCAATCTGGAAGTAATTCTAATGGAAATAATGCAGGGCTTAACATAAACAAAGGCATACCAAGAAAATTAATCACACCCCAAAAAGTTTCTTGAGATTTTGCAGTTGCTGCAACCATTACAGAAATTCCAGAAAAGCCCAATGAAAATAAAATAACAATTGCCATTATTGGAATAATCATTATAGGATTTGGAAAATTTACACCAATTGCTAAAGCAATTCCAATGATCAAACTAGCTTGCATAGCTGCAATCAAAGAAATTGCAGACATTTTTCCCAGTGCAATTGCTGAACGAGAAATTGGAGAAGTTAATGCTTTATTCATAAAACCATACCGTCTATCCCATAGTGTATTTACACCACCGAAGATACTAGTAAAAATTGCAGTGAGGATTATTACGCCAGGTGTCATAAATTCAATGTATTCACCTTGAAAACCAACAGATTGAATCAAAGGTTGAGTTCCTGAAAATGTATTTCCTATCACAATAATCCAAATTGCAGGTTGAATTAATCTAATTAAAACGCCACTTCGAGATTTTTTGTATCTTTTTAATTCTCTCCAAAAAATTGTATAAGTATCATACATCAAAGTATTCATGCACGTAACCTCTTCATTTTTGCATGTTCACGTCTTCGATTAAATTTAGAATCATCATCTCTAATTTTATGTCCAGTGTATGAAAGAAATACATCATCAAGAGTGGGTCGGGTTAAAGAAAGTGATGTAATTTTAATTTCAAGTTCTGATGAAATTTGAAAGATTTTTGGAATAACTTCAGTTCCATTTGATACAAAAAGAACAAGTTTAAGCCCATCTTTGTTGATGTTTTTTACAAATTTGATTTTTTGGAGTTCAGATAAAAAAGAGTCATGATGTTTACTATTTTCTACCATTATTGAAATAACTTCATTTCCCATCGCATTTTTCATATTTTCTGGAGAATCAATTACCTGAATTTTTCCCCCATCAATAATTCCAATTCTATCACACAGATGATCTGCCTCCTCCATATAGTGAGTTGATAGAAATATTGTCATCTCAAATTCATCATGAATTTTTTTAATGTATTCCCAAATTTTTCTACGAGTTTGGATATCCAATCCAACTGTTGGTTCATCAAGAAACAATACCTTTGGCCTGTGCAACAAACCACCTGCAATATCTAATCTCTTTCGCATACCACCTGAATATGTAACTACAGATTTGTGTTGTTTATCAGATAATTCAATTAATTCTAAAACCTCATCAATTCTATTATTAATTTCATTTTTTGGAATATGATTTAATTTTGCTTGTAGTAAAAGATTTTCTCGTCCAGTTAAATATTCATCAACAGTTGTTTCTTGTTGAACATATCCAATACTTTGCCTGACTTGTTTTGCATTTGTCATTACATCAAATCCATAAATCAAAGCTTGTCCAGATGTGGGTTTTAACAAAGTGGTAAAAATCATCATGGTGGTACTTTTTCCAGCGCCATTAGGTCCTAAAAATCCAAAAATTTCACCTTTTTTGACTGAAAAAGAAATATCGTTTACTGCAACTACATCTCCAAATGATTTTGTAAGAGATTTTGTTTCAATTGAGTACAACACAACGATCGCATTTTTCAATTATAAATTGCTAAGTATTGATTGAGACACTCATAAAAAATTTAAAGAGTAATTTTACAACATATTTCATGAAAGGATTATGTCAAAAATGTCACTCATCAAATGTGGAAACAATAGTTCACGAGGGAATCCCTATTTGTACAGATTGTTCTAAGAAATTAAAATAATCAAAAAATAGTGTTTTAAAAAAGAAAGTTAAAAGAAATTATTCAAGTTTTTTGAATTCTTCTTTAGTCATACTTAAAATGACTTTTTCGCCTATACCCCAAATGTGGGATTTGGATATAATTTTTGAATGCATTAAACCATCACTCACTTCTATTGATTCCAATTCATTTGTGTCATTATTTCGATGTAATCGTTTGACTTTACCAATTTTATGACGATCAATATCAATAACGGTTATTCCCGTTCTAACAGGAGGTCTACTAAGAAGTAATGTCTCCTCAGAAAATTTATCAATATAATCCTCTGAAAGAAAATAGTCCTTGTGGAATCCTTGATGGATAGTTACGCCAGATACAACAAGTGTGTCTTGGTTAATGTGTATGTGTTTAACTTTTCCATACTCAATTCCTTCCCTATCTATTACTGTTTTTCCAGTAAAAGAATCAGCAGTAGCCAAGTTGTTAGGCATTCCTTCTAATTTCACTGACATAGTCTCAAATGTTCAGATTTGCTTATCACACTAAATATCAGAAATTTCTATCAATGGGGTTAAATTACTTGACAGGAAAAAAATCACGCATGCAAATTAAAGAAAATTTGTTTAGACCAATCCTTGTTACAAAAGGAAGAAAAACAGGTAAAGAACACACAGTAATGCTTCGAGCAGTAAATCATAATGGGAAAATTTACTTTTCAAGACATAAACCAGATGGGGATTGGTTTCAAAATGCCATAGTAAATCCTCAAATTAAAATAAAATACAAGGATAAAATATTTTCAGGGAACGCAAAATTAGTGGAAAGCGAAGAATTGAACAAAAAAATATCTCAATTAAAATACCCAGGTGAAGAGAGATCTAAAGAAAAAAGAGTAGCAATAGAAATTACGTTAAATGAATAATTGTAGTTAGACCTCGTTTATCCATTTCAATATTATTTTCGATTTCACTAACAGTTACAGTAAATGAGATTACATCACGTTGTTTTGCATTTTCGGCATGTAGTTGTAAATGAATATCCATCATTTCAAATTCCTCAGTAGGTAAATTCTTTTCATCAAAATATGCTTCACAAGTAGATTCAAGTCTAAATCGATCGTTTTTAAAATGAAATCCAAGTTTTGTTTTCCGTCCATTTCGTCCACTTGCCTTAACAGTTACATCAATAATTCCAGGTTTACTTTCAGCATAACTGGATGTTTGGTTTATGAAAACTCCAATTTGAATAGGTTTACCAGCAGTTGATTCTGCCATCTTTTGAATTCCATCATTCATTACAATATCAACGGCTTTGATAGATTGGGCAACCTTTGCAATCCACTCATTTGTTTTTGTAATGGTTGCATGAATTTCTGCACGTCTTCGTTTATCTTCATCTTCAGGTAATTTGTAATAATCAACCCATTCTTCATAATTGTGAGAAATATCTTCAATAAAATCAATACATGTTCGTCGGTATTCATCAACATTATCAGTTCTTTCAGATTCATCAGTTCTTATTCCATCATAATCCTGAGGCATTGCCATATTTTCAATCAAACGAAGTTCTAAAAAAACCAATACAGATGTAGATTAATGAATAAATTCTAAAAAATCTCACTTGCCCCTTGCTTTCCATAGGGGTAAT
>JAPYTM010000005.1 GCA_029941825.1 Candidatus Nitrosopumilus sp. | reverse complement strand
AGATATTCAAGAGATGATAGAGGTTCAAGATATTCAAGAGATGATAGAGGTTCAAGAGATAATGATAGAGAAGATACCGAGGTAACTTGTGCTGATTGTGGAAATCAATGTACAGTTCCATTTGTTCCAAGAAACGATAAACCAGTTTACTGTAGTGATTGTTTCAGACAACACAAACCAGATGATTCAAGAAATGATAGATATTCAAGAGATGATAGAGGTTCAAGATCATCTTATGGACGAGAATCCAGTAGAGATAATTCTAGATCTAGAAAACCAAAAAATGACAAATTCCTAAGAAAACAAGAAAGTTTCTTTTCTAATGGTTCAGACAAATTTTATGAAACAATAAAAGAAAAATTATTTGAAATTTTAGGTGGGAAGACTTGTTCTAATTGTGGATTTAAAGATGAAAGAGCTTTAGGAATTAGCCCTGTGTTTGATGATACTTCTTTTGATAACAATGGGCGTGGAGGAGCATTAGGAAAATATATCTCAGCACCTGAACTTGCCCGTGAAGAACTAAAGGTATTATGCTTAAACTGTAATCAAATTAGAGAACCTGCATCAAAACCAAAAGAAAATAGTTCAAAGCCAAAAAACAGTAAATATTTTCCTAGATGATTAGTAGATTCACATTTGAGAATTTATTAACACTTTAATTATAATAATCTAGAAATTTAAACATGGATAGTGACCATAAATCTTTAGGAATTTGTCTTATTGCTATGTTTAGCATCGTAACACTTTGGGCTGTATTTTTTCGATAAATTTATCCTTTTACAATCTCTACTTCATGTTCAAGAATTTTAGTAGAAATTATTTTGTGTTCCTTGTCAATTATTGACTGAATAAAATCTGCAAATTTTTCTACATTTATTTCATCTTTGAGTAGTATACTGTGAGCTGATTTATCTTTTAATAAAATCACCAATTCATTTTTTACAACATTAAGAATTGATGTGATGTATGTCTCTTTTCCATCTTTAATAAAAATAAGACTTGCAAATTTTTTTGCTTCATAACTATCATCACATATTATGCTAATCTTCATTTATTTTCAAAAAGAAATTGATCTATTTTGTCTTTTGCCTTTTCTCTTTTTTCTTGGTGAATAGAAAGGAAATTATTGATTTTTTCAATCAAAATTGCTTTTAGCTCACCTGAAAGTAGTTTTCCTGATTTATAATCTTCATAAATTGATTTTAATTTGTTATCATCTGGTTCAAAAAATATTCTTAGATATTGATATGATACATCAATATCTGGATTACCTCCAATTTTTCTATGTTCTTCAATACTTGTTTGTCCTCCTGAAAATGCATATTTGTTAATTTTCTTTTTAACCACATTTGGATCATCAGTTGTATACACTGTTCCATTTTCATTAGATGCTGACATCTTTCCACCTGGCCCTTCTAGTCCTGGAATCATGATATTGTGAATTAATGCTGGTTTAGGCTTTCCAATTTTTGGTGCAATATCTCTTGTTAACCTAAAATGTGGATCTTGATCAACTCCTAATGGAATTAACACTGGTTTATCTTCGATAAAACATGGTGCAGATTGTAATGATGTATAAAAAATCATACCAATATTTGTTTCATTTGTAAACCCAAATGTAGCTTTTGTATTTGAAAAATTAATTTTCTTTGCTACTTGAGCTGCAATTGGATAAAGAGTTTGTATGTTTTTTGTATTGATAATAATTTTTGTTTTTTCTGGTTTGAAACCTAATGCAATGAAATCTAATGCATTTTCATATGCAAATTTACTGGTTTCTTCTAAAGTCAGATTAGGTTTTGCATAAAATTTTTCATCATCTGTTAATTGAAAATACATGTTTACATCAAATTTTTCTTGTAACCATTTTGCAAAAACCCAAGGTACCAAGTGTCCAATGTGGGTATGACCTGAAGGACCTCTTCCAGTATATAGAAAGAATTCTTTTCCTTTATCATAATCATTTAGAATCCTATCCATTTCTCTATGGGAGAAAAAAATACCTCTTCTGAGCATAAAATGGTCTTCTCCTGTAATTTTCTTTATTCTGTCTTGTAATTCTGAAGTAATCTTTTCAGTTCCAAATTTCTTAATTAATTTATCATAATCTATATCTCCCTCCACATGCCAAGGAGTTACAATAAAGTCATCAGCTGACATTCAAATTGAGTTAGGTTAAGGTTTAAAAAGTCTTTTTCGAACTTTTACTGTTGTCACAAGTTTTTCATGATATTGAAAAAAAAATTATTACTTCACTAAAAGATAATCCAAAACAAACTCCTGAAACACTTGAAAAATCAACAAATCTTTCACCAGATCAGATTAGACGAGGAGTTGAATGGTTAAAACTAAAAAATTTAGCAATTGTTAATGAATCAAAAACTAATGTAATTAGTTTAGGCAAAAATGGTATCGAATCTTTTCAAAAAGGATTACCTGAAAAACGATTATTAGATTTATTAAAAAATGGCCCTAAAAAATTATCTGATTTACAAAAGGAACTTGGACTTGTTTTTGGACCCGCAATTGGGTTATCTAGAAAAAATAATTGGATTGAATCTTCTTCCGAACAAATCTCATTAAAGAATCCACCTTCAGAATTTCCTGGTGAAAAAACCCTTAAACAAATTGGGAATAATAAATTACTAGAAAATGATATTGATAAAAATAATTTGTTAATGCTTTTAAAAAGACCTGATTTTATTATTAAAGATATTCTAAAATCCAAAGAAGTCACTTTAACTGATTCTGCAAAATCAATTATTTTTTCATCTTCCTCTGGAGCAATAGATGTTGAAGCTAAAGTGCCAGAAATTTTTGTTGCACGAACTCATCCACTAAAAGACACAATTGATGAAATTCGTGAAATTTTTGTCACATTAGGATTTTCAGAAATTATTGGAAATATGACTCAATCTAGCTTTTGGAACTTTGATGCTTTATTTACTCCGCAAGATCACCCTGCAAGAGAATTACAAGACACATTTTATGTTGATGGTGTTTTGACCAAAAAGATTGCAACTCCAGAACAAATTAGACGAGTTTCTGAATCCCATAAAAAAAATTGGCGATACTATTGGGATATTAATGAAGCAAGAAAAATGGTCTTAAGAACTCATACTACTTGTGTTACAATCAAACATCTTGCTGAAAATAAACCTGATGAGGCTCAATTTTTTTCATTAGGTCGTGTATTTAGAAATGAAAAAGTTAGCTACAAACATCTTGTAGAATTTAATCAAATAGAAGGAGTTGTTGTTGGGAAAAATGCTAATTTACGAAATTTGATGGGTATTCAACGAGAATTTTATAAAAGAATTGGAATTACAAAAATAAAATTTTGGCCAACATTTTTTCCATATACAGAACCATCCTTACAAACCATGGTGTATAATGAACAGTTAGGAAAATGGATTGAGTTATTTGGAATGGGTATTTTTAGACCAGAAGTTACTAAACCTCTTGGAATTACTAAACCTGTTTTGGCATGGGGGGGAGGTATTGAAAGGATTGCAATGTTAAAGTATGGTTTAGATGATGTGAGAGAATTTTACAATAATAATTTAGGCTGGCTAAGGAGTGTAACAAAATGCCAGTAATAGAATTATCTTACTCACATCTTCAAAAATTAGTTGGCAAAGTTACAAAAAAGCAAATTTCTGATTTTTTACCTTTTCTTGGATTAGACATTGAATCTGAAAATAAAGATTTAGTTAGAATTGAATATAGCCCAAATAGACCTGATTATTCAACTGATTTTGGTATTGCACTTGGATTACAAGGATTACTTGGAATTAAGACTGGTGCAATAAAATTAAAAATTAAAAAATCTAACAAATACCCAATATCTGTAAAATCTGGAGTATCCAAAATCCGTCCTTTTGTAACTGGAATAATTGCAAAAAATGGTAAAATTGATGATAAAACAATCAAACAATTGATGACAATGCAAGAGGATCTTCATTTTGGAATAGGACGAAAAAGAAGGAAATCTTCTATAGGCATACACGATTTAGATAAAATTTCTTTTCCTTTAGTTTTCACAACTACAAATAGGCATCATAAATTTACCCCATTAAATTCTGACAAAGATCTTTCAATCTCTGAAATACTCATTAACACTGATGTGGGAAAAAATTATGGTGATATACTTGGAAACGCTTCTCAAGTTCCAATAATTTTAGATTCAAATCAACAAATCATATCTTTTCCTCCAATCATTAATGCTGCTGTAACCACAGTAACAACTAAGACAAAAAATCTTTTTGTTGAAGTTACTGGAATGAACAAAGATGATACTGAAGATATGCTTTCAGTCGTTGCAATCATTTTGCAAAGTGTTGGATTTACTTTAGAATCTGTTAAAATATCTGGTACAAAAAACTCTTCACCAAAATTTGAACCCCGAAAAATGATTGTAGATTCATCTTTAATCAATCAAACACTAGGTTTGAATCTCACTATGTCAAAAATTATTTTATCATTAAAAAAATCTAGATTAGATGCATTCTCTAAGGGAACAAATATTATTTGTACAATTCCTTCGTACAGATTTGATATTTTTGGATCTATGGATTTAGTAGAAGAAGTTGCATTGGGTTATGGAATTCAAAATCTTGAACCTACACTGTCTCCATCTCAAACTATTGGTCAAACAAATACTGTATCACTTCAACTAAAATTATTAGATCAAACTATGATTGGACTTGGATATCTTGAAGCATTGAATTCAAGTTTAACTAGTAAGCGTGTATTATATGATATGACTTGTAGAAATACATCAAAAATATTTTCTGTACTTGACTCAAAAAGTTTGGAACATACAATTTTACGTGATGCTATTCTTCCTGGATTATTAGAAAATATTTCAAAAAATATTCATGAATCTTATCCTCAAAAAATATTTGAAACTGGTACTGTTTTTTCTATTGGTAATCCAATATCTGAAAAAGTTAGTTTTTCAAGTATTAGTGCTCATAAAGATGCAAATTTTACTGAAATGAAATCAATATTACAATCTTCGTTAAAGACTGGATTTGGAATAAAGATTGAAACAAAGACTACAACACATCCTACTTTTGAAGAAGGTCATTGTGCAACAGTAATTCTAAATGGGGTATCTATTGGTGTAATAGGAAAAATTAATTCAAAGATTATTAAAAATTATAAAATCCGTGTACCTGTAGTGGGATTTGAAATATCCTTATCCGAATCAATTTTTAATTTTAAAAATTAATTTGTTCTAAAATTATTTTATGAAAAGTAATTTCTTCAATGGTTTTTAGTATGAGTGATTACACCATTAAACGCCCAAGAGCAGGCATGCAGACGGATTAGGATGATGATGATCGTAATGATACCGATGATTTCTAATTCACCCAGGCATGCTACATTATGGGCAACCCCGGTTTCAGAACGCGAGGAGGCGTATGGCTATGACCAATGATTTTGTGCGAGTCAGAACCGGGGAACACTAACAATTTACAAAACCATAAAACATCCTTTAGTGATATGGAAAACTGAAATGGTGAATTATTGGTTGGCAAAGCAAGAGCCTAGTGGACCAAGAGGTTATAATTTTGAACAACTAAAAAAAGAAAAAACAACAGTTTGGGATGGAGTTCATAATAATTTAGCATTGAAGCATATGAGAGAAATGAAATCTGGTGATCTTGTTTTATTTTACCATACAGGTGTTGAACGACAAGCAGTAGGAATTATGCAAATAACTTCAAAACCTTATCCAAATCTAAAAGAAAACAATGAACGTTTTATTGTTGTAGATGTAAAATATACAAAAACATTGAAACGTCCAGTAACCCTTAATGAGTTAAAAAAAGAAAAAAAATTTCAAAATTGGGAACTGATTAGAATTTCAAGATTATCTGTAATGCCAGTACCAAAATCTATTTGGAATACAATTTTACAGATTTCTCAAAACTGAACATAATAGGTCTATTGATATAGTCTATCTATTCAGAAAACTCATGGCAACAGCTTATGTTTTAATAAACTGTGAACTAGGTTCAGAAGAGGCTATTATTCAGCAACTAAAGGGCTTAGAAGGTGTTAAAGAAGTTCATGGAACTTTTGGTGCATACGATATTTTGGCCAAAATTGAATCAGATACTGTAGAAAAACTTAGAGAAACGATCACTTGGAAAATTAGAAAAATTGAGAAGATTCGTTCAACTCTTACTTTAATGGGTATTGAAGGTCAAACATAAACACCATTTTTTCTTATTATGATTTTACATTTTATTTTTGTAATAAAAGAAGAAGATCGTGAAACACGACAATTTGAATTTGAATATATTAAAAAAATGAGTAATTTTTACAAGATATGGATTAAAGAAAAATTTGGAAAAGATTATGACATTCAATGTGATGAATTAATCACAAAACCTCAAAGTATTCTTCAAAGGCTTGATACACCTGTTCTTCTCCGTGATCACAATCGAAGAGGAAGTGATATTTACCATTTTTACTTAACTCATTTTCGACCCTTTTGGACTGATTGTACTTGTGAAGGTTATCATGCTGAACATTTTGGAATGATTTTTTGGCAACCTCTTAAAGAATCTGATGATACATTATTTCTTGCAGAAAAAAATTGTACTACTGTTTCACATGAACTACTTCATGAATTATTACGAATTTCTGGACAGAGTAGATTTATCCAAGATGTTCATGACATTTGGACAAAACATCTCTTTGAACAATTAGAATTTGAACAATATGGTGAAGATTTTGAAAAAACTGATGGTAAACCTATGTTTTTAACCATGGATACTTCACAATTAAAATTATAAAATAATTTTTTTAATTAACATTTTGTAACAGAATAAATATTATTTTCAAAATTTGCTGTTTTAAAATTTAACATATTTTCTGGATCATTATTTCTTGATTTACTCAAATTTTCAAGTTCAACTAATGCATCTCCTCTAAAACCCACTGACGAACCATAAATTGCATCTATTAACATTGTTCCATGATCACCTTTTTTGATATCATCTACCATGTCATAAAATCTAGTAGTTTCTTTCTTGTTAACTGGATTTCCAGTTGCCTTGTTGTATGCAACTGCAATATACATTCCATTATTTTTTACTGCAACAGGAATTTTATGATTTATACCTGTTTCACCTGGAATTGTTTCGTTAACTAGAACTTCACATTTATGGTACATGCTTGAAACATATGCAAAAAATCTATACTGGGCATATTTCCCTGCTTTGTCTTCTTTACACCCAACAAAAACTCTGTGCAATAACTCTAAAGCATCATCATTCATACTTTGTAATCTATCATCAATTCGACCTCTTTCGAGAAGTTCTGATTTACATTCTTTAGCGACTAATACTAAAATAAAATCTGGTAAATTATAATTTTTAAGATCTGCTACAAATGCTCCAGCTTGTGACATACCAAACTTTGGAAACCCTTTATTGACCATATTTGTACCTCAACTTAGAAAATTTATAATTACTCAACATTCAATTAGAAAGATACGTTTTGCTTATAATTGTTAAGAATTTACATGCCTATTATACTGAATTTTTAAATTTATAAATTGTAAATATTAAATTCGGGATAAATTTACTGCATCATGTGGAAATCAATACTACCACTGAACTTGTTTCAAGTGTTTATGCTAAATTAAAAGAAAATATTGATAAATATAGAAATTTAGTTGGTAGACCACTTACACTTACTGAGAAAATTTTATCTGGTCATTTTCATGAAATTGATGACACAAATTTCATTGGTGGTAAAGATTATGTTTTTCTGAAACCTGATAGAGTTGCATTACAAGATGTTACAGGACAAATGGTAATGCTTCAATTCATGCAAGCTGAACTCAAACACACATCTTTGCCTACAACTATTCATTGTGATCATCTCATTAGAGCTGAAGTTCAAGGTGATGTTGACATGAAAGTTTCTCTTGATGAAAATAATGAAGTCTTCAAATTTTTACAATCTACTGCTGCAAAATTTGGATGTGGTTTTTGGAAACCTGGTGCAGGAATTATACATCAAGTAGTTCTTGAGAATTATGCATTCCCTGGTGGTTTGATGATTGGTACTGACTCTCATACTCCAAATGCTGGTGGTCTTGGAATGATTGCTATTGGTGTAGGTGGATTAGATGCAGCTGAAACCATGGCTGGATTACCTTGGGAATTACTTTATCCTAAACGGATTGGAATAAAATTAACTGGAGAATTAAATGGTTGGACATCACCTAAGGACATTATACTAAAAGTTGCTGATGAATTAACAGTATCTGGAGGAACAAATTCCATAGTTGAATATTTTGGCCCTGGAACAAAGTCTATCAGTTGTACTGGAAAAGCCACAATTACTAATATGGGAGCTGAAATTGGCGCAACCTGTTCAATTTTTCCATATGATGAACGAATGGAAATTTATCTCAAATACACTAATCGTGGTCAAATATCTGAACTAGCAAATCAAAATAAAGAATTACTTGTTGCAGATCCCGAAATTGAAACAAATCCTGAAACTTATTTTGACAAAGTAATTGAAATTGATCTTTCAACATTAGAACCTCGTATTGTTGGACCTCATACACCTGATTTGGCAAGAACAATTTCTAAACTTGCAGGTGATGTGAAATCTAATAATTATGTTGATCCAATTTCTATTGCATTGATTGGTAGTTGTACAAATTCATCTTATGAAGATATGTCCAGGGCGGCAAGTCTAGCTGAACAAGCAAAAGCAAAAGGAATAAAATCAAAAATTCCATTATTAGTTACACCTGGTTCTGAACAAATTAGAGGTACTATCGAACGTGATGGATTGATGAATTCTCTTAAAGACATTGGCGCAATTGTTTTAGCAAATGCATGTGGTCCTTGCATTGGACAATGGAATAGACCTGAATTGGAAAAAGATCAAAAAAATACTATTGTTACAACCTTTAACAGAAATTTCCCTGGAAGAAATGATGGTCAACGTAATACTTTAAATTTTATTGGTAGTCCTGAAATGATTATTGCATTATCTTTAGGTGGACGATTATCTTTTAATCCATTAAAAGATGATTTGATTGCAGCTGATGGAACAAAATTCAAACTAGAACCTCCAAAACCTGCACCTGAAGTTCCACGAGATGGTTTTATTTTACCTGAAGGAATTTTTATTGCACCACCTAGAAATTCAGAGAATATTCAAATTATTATTGATCCTGAAAGTAAAAGATTACAACGTTTAGAACCATTTTCAAAATGGAACGGAAAAGACTTTGAATCACTCCCAATAATGGTAAAAGCTAAAGGTAAATGCACTACAGACCATATTTCTCCTGCTGGTGCATGGTTATCACTTCGAGGACATTTGGATAATCTTAGTGATAATATGTTGTTGGGGGCAGTTAATGCATTTAATGATGAAGTTGGTGTAGGTAAAAATATTTTAAACAATCAACTTGAATCATTTTCAAAAATTGCAAGACAGTATAAAGAAAAACAGATGAACTGGATAATAATTGGTGATAATAATTATGGTGAAGGTAGTAGTAGAGAACATGCTGCAATGACTCCAAGATATTTGGGATGTGTTGCAGTTGTAACCAAAAGTCTAGCAAGAATTCATGAAACTAATTTGAAAAAACAAGGAATATTGGCATTAACATTTAACAATTCAAATGATTATGATAAAATTCTTGAAGATGATAAAATTAGTTTATTAAATTTAAATGAATTAGACCCTGGTAAACAAGTCAAATGTATTATTTTACATAATGATGGAAACAAAGACGAAATTTTGTTGAATCATTCATACAATAAATCTCAAATTGAATGGTTTAAAGCTGGTTCAGCACTAAATATTTTGAGAAATAATTAATACAATTACTAACGTGGGGCCGACCGGAATTGAACCGGCGACCTACGGGTCACTACAGCTCCAAACTTACATCATCCGTGAGTCAGTTTAGCTTAGTTAACCTTTGGAGCCCTTAGCGGTGATCTTTTTCGTAGACACTGTCGCCCTACCAGGCTAGGCTACGACCCCACAAACAAGAATGAAATGGACTTAAATTTTAAGTTATTTTTAACTAAGATTTATTTGGAATTAAAAGAAATCTGTTATTGTTCAGTAATCATGGTTAAATCAATTTACTTAGCGTTAGGGGTAATTCCAATAATTGTAGCGATTCTACTTTCTGTTCCATTAATTATGAAAAATGAAATTCCAATTTCAGCAGCAAATTCTTATGATAAAATTGAAATTGAATATACAAAACATCAGTTAAAGAAAGTTTCTTTCGGTGTTACTGAACGAACTGGTGCACAAAAAACAGAAATTCTTTTAATTAAAAATAATGGTGAATTAAAATATTCTGTTACAGAGCAAGGATATCTCCAACCTGATATTAAATCCAAACTAACTGAAGCAAAACTTAACAAAATTAAAGCACTGATTAAAGAAACTGGTTTTATTGCAATTCCATCTGAATCCTTCACCATTTTAGATGATGTTGTAGATTATCAAAAATCAAATGTCAAAATTATACTTAATGGTAAAACTAATCAAATTCATTGGCCTGAACAAAATGCAACATCTAATTTTATACCTCCAATAATTACAATGGTTGAATTTGAACTAGATCAGATTATATCTGAAATAAGTGAATAGATACAAATAGTCTTTAGAGAAAATTAGAACATGCTTCCACTGTTTGGTGAACGAACTAACGCTAAAGGAATAATTTCTGAAAAAGTAAATTCTAATGATGTTTTACGTGGTTCATCTACTCTTAAACGTGGTTTTGCTCATATGCTAAAAAATGGTGTTGTAATGGATGTTACAACAGTAGAGCAAGCTCAAATAGCTGAAGAAGCTGGAGCAGTTTCTGTAATGGTTTTAGATAAACTTCCATCTGAGGTTAGAAAAGCTGGTGGTGTTGCAAGAACTGCAAGTATTAGAATAATTGAAGATATTATGGATTCAGTAACGATTCCGGTCATGGCAAAATGTAGAATTGGTCATGTCCATGAAGCATTAGTTCTACAAGAAACTAATGTGGATATGATTGATGAGTCTGAAGTTCTAACTCCAGCTGATGAATTACATCATATTTGGAAATGGGATTTTACAACACCTGTTGTAAATGGTGCTAGATCATTAGCAGAAGCTTTGAGAAGAATTGAAGAAGGTGCTTCAATGATTAGAACAAAAGGAGAGCCTGGAACTGGTAATGTTGCAGAAGCTATTACGCATATCAAAAAAGTTAATGATGAATTGAGAACAATCAAATCAATTTATGATTCTGGAGATAATCAAGATTTAGTTAGAATTGCAAGAGAATTCAAAGTATCTTATGATATTGTTGAACAAACTGCAAAACTTGGACGATTACCTGTTGTAAATTTTGCAGCTGGTGGAATTGCTACTCCTGCAGATGCTGCATATTTGATGTCTCTTGGTTGTGATGGTATTTTTGTTGGTTCTGGAATTTTCAATGCTGATGATGCAAAAGAAAGAGCTAGAGCAATAGTTTTAGCTACTACTTTTTGGGATGAATCAGATAAAGTCAAAGAAGCCCAAAAAATGATTGATGAAAGACAATCTATGTTGGGATTAGATGTTAACACTTTAGAATTACGAATGCAAGATCGTGGTGGCTCCGCATGAGTCTTAATGTTGGTATTTTATCTATTCAAGGAGATGTTCAAGAAAACCTCTTATCTACAAAAGCTGCATTTGATGAATTAGGAATTCATGGAAACATAACTCAAGTAAAAACCCCTGATGAAATATCCCAATTAGACGGATTAATTATTCCTGGTGGTGAAAGTACCACAATTGGACAACTTTCTTTGGTAAATGGCTCACTAAAAGTTCTAAAGGAAAAAATTGAAAATGGAATGCCTGTACTTGGAATTTGTGCTGGAATGATTATGTTATCAAAAACTGCTGATGATCGTGTTGTTGGAAAAATAGATCAAGCACTATTGAATATCCTTGATATAAAATTACAACGAAATTCATTTGGACGACAACAAGACTCATTCGAATCTGATATTTCTATGAATTCTATTGGAATTCTAAAATTTAATGGAATCTTTATTCGCGCACCATCTGTTTCTGATGTTGGTTCAGATGTAGAAATTTTATCAAAATTTAATGAACAAATTATTGCAGTTAAAAAAGGAAATGTAATTGGTATTGCATTTCATCCTGAACTAACCACTGATATCTCATTACACAAGTATTTTGTAAATCTTGTTAATTCCTCAAAAAACTAATTTTTTTTAAAACTAATCTTCCAAGTGATGCATGGATTCCAAATCTTTTTTGAATGGTTCCAAAATTTTAGGAATTTCAATTTTGATTGAATCTTTTAGTGAAAGATTTTGAGATTTTTTTTCATTCCATACCTTGGAATTAAATTCTAAAATTTCTTTAGTAATGTCACTTTTAATTTCTAAATTTTCTGCTTTAACTTGCATCTGTTTATGAATACTTTCTTTAGAGTACAAAGCATTCCAAAGATATTCAGTGATAAATGGTGTAATGGGAGCTAATAATTTTAAAATTGTTGATAATACTTTATGCAATGTAAATATTGCACCATCTCTTTCTTCATCTGAAAAATCAATTCCGTAAGCTCTTGCTTTAACCATTTCAATATAGTGAGCTGCAAACAAATTCCAAGTAAATTCTCTAATTGCAATTGCAGGAATAAAGAAATTATATTCATCATATCCTTTTTTACATTCTTTTACTAGATTATCTAATTCTGATAAAATCCATTTGTCTGATTCATTTGGAATTCCAGATTCGATTATTGGAAAACTAGACAAAAATCTTGATACATTCCATAATTTGCTAAGAAATTTTTTAGTTGATTCAATTTTTTGTTCGTTACATCTAAAGTCATATCCGTGATTAATTTCACTTGCACTCCAGAATCTAAAAGTGTCTGCACCTGATTTTTCAATTACTGGTAATGGATCTATTGCATTTCCTTTACTCTTACTCATCTTCATTCCTTTTTCGTCAAGACCATATCCCATAATCCATGCTTCAGTCCAAGGTTTTTCTCCTGTAATTTGTTCACATCTTAGTAGAGTATAGTATAACCATGTTCGAACGATATCTTTTGCTTGTGGTCTAATTGAGGCAGGATATACTTTTTTGAAAAATTCATCATCTCTGTTAAATTTACTAATGAATAATGGTGATACACTGGAATCCATCCAAGTATCAAATGTTCGTTCTTCTCCAATAAATTCAGTAGAATTACACTTGATACAATTACTAATTGGGCATTTTTCATTCCAAGGTTTGTAGTATTTTCCAGGCTCTGGAACATATGGTTCAGAGCATTTTTTACAATACCATATTGGAATTTCAGTTCCATAATATCGCCTTCTTGAAATTGGCCAATCAATATTGATGGATTCTAACCAATTCATCAAAATTTGTTTGTGCATTGTTGGGTGGAATGTAATCTCTTGTCCTAACTTTTTAATTTTTTCAACTGATTCTTTTTGTTTCAAGTAATATTCCTCCATTGGAATTATTTCAATTGGGATTTTACTTCTTTCAGATATTGGTGTTCTGTGAATAATTTCTTCAATTTTTTCTACAAAACCATTTGTTTCTAAATCTTCAATAATTTTTGTTCTTGCTTGTTTTGGTTTTAATCCTGCATAATTTCCTGCAACTTTTGTCATTCTTCCATCTAATCCAATTGCTACAATTTCTTCTAATTCCAATTCTCTGAATAGTGCCACATCATTTTGATCACCATAACTACATACCATTACTGCCCCTGAACCAAATTCTTGTTTTGCAGAATGATGTGTTCTTAATTCAACTTCTGCATTAGTAATTGGAACAATTACTTTTTTTCCAATATATTGTGTATATCTTTCATCTTCTGGATTCACAATAATTGTTTTACATGCACAAATTAACTCAGGTCTTGTACTTGCTATGATTATTTCCTTATCTGTATCTTTTATTTTGAATTTCATGTAAACTAGTTTGGTGGATAAATTTTCATATGTAATTTCTGCATCTGCAATAGTTGTTCCTGATACCCAATCATAATTGTTAGGTCTATTTGCAAGATAGATTTGACCTTTTTTCCATAAATCAATGAATGTTGATTGTGTTAATGTTCTATATTCTTCTGAATCTGTTCTGTAATAATTTGCAAAGTCCCCACTAATTCCAATATTTTTCATAATGAGAATCATCTCATCTTCTAAATCATCTAATGCTGATCTACACAGATTCAAAAACTCATTTCTGTCTGTTTCTTTCATTCGAATCTTGTGTTTTTTTTCAGTGTACAATTCTACAGGCAGACCATTTCTGTCAATTCCGATAGGGAAATAGACATTTTTTCCAGCCATTCTAGCTGTACGTGCAATCATATCAATTTGTGAATAATGAGCAGCTGCTCCAATATGCCATGGTCTACCTGATGGATATGGTGGAGGTGTATCTATGGTAAAATTATTTTCTTGCGGAATAAAATCATAAATTTTTTCATCTTCCCATTGTTTGAGAATCTTCTTCTCTAATTCTGGGTTCCATGCTTTTTCTGATATTGTAGGTTCCATTTCTTAATTATCTTGAGATATTTGAAATAATGTGGGATCCTTTATTGTATCCCTCATAGATGTAAACTCCAACTGCTTCTACATTTGATGGCATTTTTGGTACTAGTAATTTGATAATTTCACTTGAAAGATTTTCTACAGTTGCTTCACCTTCTAAAAGATAAGTAGTATTTTTTGGAACTTGTAACTCAAACATTCCTTTAGGACCATCAAATTGAATTAAATAATGAGAATCATCTTCTTTCTTTAGATATCTTTTATTTATGAAAAATTTATGATCAAATATGTTAACTACTTCTTTGATAATTTTTTTTGCCACACCAAAATCTACAAGTAAGTTATCTTTCATTTGTCCTACAAGCTCTACCATTACTGAAGATGTGTGTCCATGTAATATGGAGCATTTTTCAACTAATGGAAGTATATGTGCATAATCAAATGAGAAGGATGCATCTTCTAAAAATATGGAACCAGTTTGTGGAGTCTTGTCATAAAATACAATATCTTGTAATTCTTTAATTTGTGCAACATATTTTGCATGTCCTATTGCCATTATTTTATCTTGAGGAAAATTATCTTTGATTTGTTTATATTTTTCAATATCTTCATCCGTATCAATTACTTCAATCAACCCTTTCTCTGTTTTAAAATCAACAGTAACCTTATTCCCATTCTTCAATGTAATTTTATGATTGTATTCATATTCTTGTTCAAGAAAAGTAAGCATTTGTGCTACTGTTAATTCAGTTCTAGTTTTGAGTAAATTTCCTTTTTTATCAATATATTTAAAATCTGAATCTAAAATTATAGGATTTGATGTCATGTGAAATCAACTGTCTATAGATATAATATAAATTCTGTATTATCCATGCCTAAAACTCCTCATTTACAATTATACTAAAGAATTTAAAATTCTGGCTAAAGTAATATCATTTTTTGTAATACCTCCTGCATCATGTGTCGTTAATTCTATGGTGATTCTATTGTATACGTTAAACCATTCTGGATGATGATTCATTTTTTCAATTTCCATGGCAGCCCTAGTCATAAAACCAAAGGCTTGGTTGAAACTCTCAAATTGAAATTCCTTGTGAAGTTTTTCATTTACAGTACTCCAGCCTGGTAAATCCTTTAACTGCTCGTCAATATCTATTTGTGATAATCGTATCATAATGTTTTAGAAATAACATTAAATTAAAAGATTGATTCATTACCCTTTTGAAGAATCTGTGATGTGAGAGATAATGGATGAAATGAATAAAGAATTATTTGAGAATATTAAAAATTCTATTTCTGAAATTGTAAAAGAACAAAAAATTGGAATTGCTTTTTCTGGTGGTGTTGATAGTACATTAATTTCAAAAATTTGTTCAGACATGAATTATGATGTCACATTATTAACAATTGGATTTCCTGAATCTCATGATATTTTATTTGCAAAAGAAGTTAATGAATATCTAAAATATCCACATCATATTCTAGAAATTGATTCAAATACTTTTCCAACAATTTCATCAAAAATTCGTCAAACAATAGACACTGATAATTTATCTTGGAATGAAAATTGTATTGCGTTTTATTATGTTTCTAAACTGGCAAATAGCTTAAACCTTGATACTGTAGTTACGGCAAATGGGATAGATGAATTATTTTGTGGTTATAATGCATATCGAGAAGCATATTCTGGAGGAAAATCCAAAATCAATGAAGTAATGCTTGCTAAATTAGATAATGAACTAAAAATGATGAAATCTGTAAATGTTGTCTCATCTGAATTTGGAGTAACGATTCTTCAACCTTTACTAACTTCAAAATTCATAGATTATGCCAAAACCGTTCCTATTTCTGAAAAAATTTATGATTCTGAAGACTTGTATCGGAAGCACATAATACGAAAATTAGCCAGCGAAGTTAATGTTCCAGAACTTTCTTACACAAAACGAAAAAAAGCATTACAATATGGTTCTAAAATTCATAAGGCTTTATTAAAAATTAGATAAATTTCTTAACTGTATTATGAACTGATTTTTCTACATTTTTTATAATTGCAGGTGACGCACCAAGATGTTTTTTTGGTGAAAATATGGAATCAATTTCTTTATCAGTTAATTTCGAAGTAAATGCTTTGTCGTTTTTGATTGCATCTATGTAGTACATTCCTTTGTCATTTGCCTCAAATGCAACTCTTTGAACATCTTTGTATGCTACAAATCTTGGTATGCCCTTTTTGATTAGTGCTTCCAAAACAAATTCTGCAAAAATTTGTCCTTTTGTAATGTATAGATTTTCCATTATCCTTTTTTCATTTACCATCAAATTTGAAATGATTCTAGTCATGGTTTCTAACATTTCATCAACTAAAATGGATACAGTTGGAATTACAAATCTTTCATTAGCTGAATTTGAAAGATCACGTTCATGCCATAATGGAATATTCTCAAAAGCGACTGCTACTTGACTTCTTACTAATTTGGATAATGATGATACTCGTTCACTTTTAATTGGATTTCTTTTAACTGGAACTGCACTACTTCCCATTTGTCCCTTCTTGAATTGTTCTGCAACTTCTCCAATTTCTGTTCTTTGTAAGTTTCTAATTTCTATAGCAATTTTTTCTAAAGTTGTACCAATTAATGCCAATTCAAATACGTATTCAGCATATCTTTCTCTAGGTACAACTTGAGTTGTAACTTCTGCTGGAAATAACTTTAATCGTTTAGCAACTTTTTTTTGTACTCCAAGTGACTTTGCACCCATTAATGAGCCTGTACCTACAACACCTAATGTCTTACAAATTAGAATTCTTTTTTTGATCTCTTCAATTCTTTCTACATGTTTTGCCATTTCTGCTGCCCAATTTGCAAATTTTAATCCAAATGAAATTATGCTTGCATGTTGTCCATGTGTTCTACCTACGGCTGGAATTTTTTCATGTTTAACAGCTTTTTTAGCTAGAATGGATGCCATCTTTGCAACTTTTGATTCAATAATTTTTAATGAATCGCGCATTTGCATTGAATTACTTGTATCTACCAAATCATTACTTGTTAATCCATAATGAATCCATGGTCTAGCATCTTTTGTACATTTTTCACTTAATGCTTCAACTAATGCTGCAGTATCATGATCACTTTTTGCTTCTAATTGTTTAATTCTCTTTGTAGTAATTTTTCCTGAAATTGCAGCCTTTAAGATCTTTTTTCCAACTGTTTTTGGAATAATTCCTATTTCACTTTGTGAAACAGCTGCTGCACCCTCAATCTCTAATTGATAATCAATTTTCTTTTGTTCACTAAAAATATCCATCATTTCTTTAGTCCCATAACGACCACTGTCTATAGGTAATATTGCCAACATTATGGCTTTTTATCTATAGAAAATAAATCTACTTCTTTTTCTTAATTTTGTGTATTAATGATATTTTGAATTGTTCTAATTTTTTTTCCAATCTTCTGAAGGTTAAAATTGGATTGAACATAAATTTGACCGATACCTATGTCTTCAAATACTCCAAGAAAAATTGGAGAAAATCAATATCAAATTGATGCTGATTCTAATTTGGGTATGAAAGTTCCTGTCAGAATTTATGCAGATGAGAAATTACTGCAAAAAATGATGACTGATAGAACTATTATGCAGGCACGAAATGTATCATCCATTCCTGGTATTGTTAGTCATAGTGTAGTTTTACCTGATGGTCATGAAGGTTATGGATTTCCTGTAGGTGGTGTAGCTGCTATGGATGCAGAAGAAGGAATGATTAGTCCTGGCGGTGTTGGTTATGATATTAATTGTGGTGTAAGATTACTTCGAACAAATTTAACTGAAAAAACTGTTCGTTCAAAATTAAAAGATCTTGTGAATGATCTTTTTAGTTCTATTCCTTCTGGAGTTGGTTCAAAAGGTGCTGTTAGATTGAGTCCATCACAACTCGATGAGGTTTTAGTTAAAGGAGTTAATTGGGCAATAGACAATGGATATGGTTCATCACATGATGCAGATGTTTGTGAAGAGAATGGACAAATTGCAAATGCAGATCCAAACAAAGTTTCAGATAAAGCTAGAAAAAGAGGAGCGCCACAACTTGGAAGTTTAGGATCTGGTAATCATTTTCTTGAAATTCAAAAAGTTTCAGAAATTCATGATGAAGAAGCAGCACAAAGAATGGGAATCAAAGAAGGAACCATTTCGGTTTTAATTCATTGTGGTTCTAGAGGCTTTGGACATCAAGTATGTAGTGACTATCTTAGAGTTTCAGAACAAGCAATGGAGAAATATGATATTCATTTACCTGATAGAGAACTTGCATGTGTTCCAAATACTTCTGAAGAAGGTGAATCCTATAGGAAAGCAATGTTTTCTGCATTAAATTTTGCATGGAGTAATAGACAAATGATTACACATTGGACTAGAAAATCTTTTGAACGTGTGTTTAATCAATCAGAATCCGATCTTGATATGAAATTAGTTTATGATGTATCTCATAATATTGCTAAAGTTGAAAAACATAAAATCGATGGACGGGAAAGAAAGTTAGTTGTTCATAGAAAAGGTGCAACAAGAGCTTTCCCTGCAAATCGTGATGAAATTCCATTAAAATATCGTGATTTAGGACAACCTGTTTTAGTTCCAGGTTCAATGGGAACTGCCAGTTGGATTTTACTTGGACAACCAAACTCAATGGATTTGAGTTTTGGCTCTACTGCACATGGAGCAGGAAGAACCATGTCAAGATCAAAAGCTAGAAGAAATTATACTGAATCTGATGTGAAAAAATCACTTAATGACAAAGGCATTTTTATCAAAGCATTGACAAGAGACGGAGTGGTGGAAGAGACACCTCAAGCATACAAGGATGTAGATGCTGTAGTTGATGTGTCTCATAATTTGGGAATTGCCACTAAAGTGGCAAAATTAGTGCCTATAGGTGTGATAAAAGGTTGAGTGACGAAGATTCTGAACTTGAACGATTAAAGGCAAAACGATTAGCTGAAATGCAAAAAAATATTTCATCACAACAAAAAATTGAAGAAAACACTAAAACTATTTCTGAGAAACCTACTGAAAATATACGAACTTTACTAGTTGGAAAATTGGGATATAGGGGTCTTGAAGTTTTAGAAAATGCTGAATCACAATTTCCAAACGAAACAAAAATTATTGTGTCAAAATTATCTGAATTAATTAAAACCGGAGAAATTAATGAAACTCTTGATGGTGGAAAATTATTAGCTTTGTTTAGAACTGTTGGACTAAGTATCAGAATGAAAACTAAGATTAATGTTGAACAAGATGGAAAACTTGTATCATTATCTGATAAATTCAGTAATCAATCATCTGATATTAGTGATGATAAATGAAATTAGTTTTAGAAGTTGGAAGTACGAATTATGCTGATGATTTATTATTAATTAAAAAATCACTTTCACATATTGAAACACTTGTTGGTAGTTACAATGGATATTCTATTAGTGAACCTACATCAAAGTTTGGATGGACATTTTTTAAATTAGCATTTAAAGTAGACTTACAAAGTGCAATTGAAGAAAAGTTTTCAAATATGATTTGTAATTACCCATCAAATAATCCATCACAAAAATTTGCAAAATTTATTTCTGATTATTTTAATTCAAAAGGTTGTAAAGTTAAAATAAAGATATCTGATTAGACTCTTCTTCCTCTTTTTCCACCTTTCTTTCTGGTGGTGTCATGAGGGATAGGTGTTACATCATCAATTCTTCCGATTTTAAATCCGCCTCTTGCTATTGCTCTGATTGCAGCTTGTGCACCTGGACCTGGTACTCTAGAACCAACTCCTCCAACTGCACGGACTCTGATATGAAATCCTGTGAATCCTTTATTTTTTGCAGTTTCTACAACTGCATTAGAAGCTTTCATTGCTGCAAATGGTGATGATTCATATCTATCAGCATTTACATGAACTCCGCCTGAACTAATGGCAAGAGTTTCTCCGCCAGTCAAATCAGTCATATGGATAATTGTATTGTTGTAACTGCTGTAAATATGAACAATTCCCCACTTTTCAGGACCTTCTTTTTTTGTCTCTGGTTGAGATTTTTTTCCTACTTGAGCTTCAGTCTTCTCAACTGGTGCTTCAGTCTTCTCAACTGGTGCTTCTTTGACTTCGGTTTCAGACAATGAATACTCACGTCTTAAAGGGTTTAAAAAACATTGATTTTCAAATATCATCTAAATTTAGTTACTTGGCTTGAAATTGATGATTGTTCATATAGTTTAGCCCTCTGAATTCTTTCAATGGTGTCATTTTTTTTAATTATTGTAATTGTAATTACAACTGCTTTACTTGGCTCTGTAGCTTATCAATTCCTAACACCGATCAATAATATGATTTTATCACCTTTAGAACAAAAATGTCAACTAATTGTTAATGAGGGATACAAAATTCATACGATTTATCCTGATTCTAATCCTGATGAACTTCTTGAAAGTGATATGAAACGATTATTGTATTTAGATAAAATATGGATTAAAGAATGTGTTTCCACTCTTCCTGCTGATTCAATATTTAATATTGTAAATAATGTGGAACGAAATTTTTCTTATGGTGAATAGCTATCTAAAATGTTTCCAACCTAAATCTTTAAGCAGTGTGGTTTTGTCGTTCTCTTGAATAAAAACACCTTTACCTGATGTAACATATCCAATCTCAATAATTGGAATTTTAAGCAATCTTGCATTTTTTTTAATTATTTGTTTATGTTTTGCTGATGTGGTAAATACAAATTCATATTCTTCACCTCCATGAAAAATTAAATCATTTAAATCAAGTTTTTGAGATTTTGCAAAGTCTCGTAAATCTTTCATGTATGGAATATTGTTAATGACAAATTTCTTTTTACTTTGTTTTGACATTTCATTTAATGTTGTAGATAACCCATCACTGGAGTCCATTGATGATGAAAAATATTTTTTATTTCTTAGTCCAAAACTAAGCTTAGGTTTTGGTTTTACAACTGATTTAATGGCTTTTCTAACAAAATTAGATTTTTTCCTTTTCTTACTAAGAATTATTTTTAATCCTGCAGAAGTATATCCAAATGGTCCTGTGACGAATATTATGTCTCCTTTTTTAGATCCTTTTCTACTTACTAGTTTGTCTACTGTTCCAAAAATACAGACATTAAACACAAATTCTTTACCTGCATTTGTATCCCCGCCCAGAATTGAAATACCATATTCAGCACATGCTTTCCTAAAACCATTTGCAATTTCATCAATTTTTAAGCGCGATGTGGTTTTTGGAAGATTCACAGAAATTATTCCATATTGAGGCTTGATTCCTTTTGCTGCAAAATCACTTACACATGCAACAACACTCTTTCGTGCAGCATCAATTAATTTCATTTTAGATGGTATGTCTGTACTTTCCACCATTGTGTCTGTTTTTGCAGCGATTTTGATTTTACCTAAATTAAAAATCTCAACATCTTCAGAAATGAATTTTTTATTCCCTAATTTCCTCTGAAAGATTTTGATAATCAAAGATTCATCTAATTTGGTCATAGCTTTCTTTTACTAGTTTTAATGCATGTTTAATGATTTTTTTACATTTTTCTTCATCATTTGATTCTGCAGAAATTCTTATGATGTCTTCTGTATTTGATTTCCTAATCAGAACCCAACTATCATCATCGATAATACCTTTAATTCCATCCATTGTAATTATTTCTGAATATTCCTTTGAGAATTTGGAACTTACATCCTCAATTACCTTGTCATGAAAATCAGAATCAACTTTAATTTTATCTCTGATTTGATAATAGTTATCCATATAATTCAAAATTTCAGTAAATTTTTCATTCCCTAACATGGATGCAATTAGTCCACTTGTAAGAATTCCTTCTCTACAATAATTGAATTCTGGTAAAATAAAACCTGCACTACTTCCTTCACCCCCTGCTTGAGCATTTGTTTTTAACATGAGATCTATAACATTTGCCTCTCCAACTTTTGATCTTTGAACAGTGCCACCTTTTTCTTTAATGAATTTTTCAATTGATACACTTGTATCAATACTAAGAACAAATTTTCTATATCCTAATTCTAAAGACTTGACAATTCCTAATCCTAGTGTTACATCTGGAGTTTGCTTTTTTCCATTTTTAACTACCACTAAACGATCCCCATCCAAGTCAAATGCAAAACCAATCTCTTTGTTCTTTGATGCTGTAATTAATTCCGATAATTCATCAGTTGTAGGATCAGGACCTCTGGAGCATCCAGAAAGTTCTTCATTAATCACTTTCACTTTACATCCAATTTTTTTTAGTAAATTAGGTGCAAAATTCTTTGCAGCACCACCTCCTATATCTACGACTATTTCTGGTTGATTTTCAACATTTCCTATGATTTTTTTTGCATCCTCAATGTATGATGATGATATATTTTCTTCAACTCCAATTTTTGATTCTAAAATTGTTTGATGTTCAATAATTTGTGGCAATTCTTTTTCATTTATACCTCGTCCATTAATGATGAATTTCATTCCATTCCACTCTATTGGATTGTGTGATGAAGAAATTACTAATCCTGCACCATATTTTCTTGCTTCTCTAAAAACTACTGGGGTTGGCACTGTTTCTAAATTGAACATATTAATTCCATTTTTCATTAATACTGCACTAGCTGTATCTTTTATCATGAATCCTGATGGTCTGGTATCTTTTCCAATTACACATTTTTGTGATTTGATGAGTGATGAGAAATTATTACAAAATTTTAATACATCTTTCAAATTCAAATCTTTTCCAAAAATTCCTCTAATACCTGAAATTGTTTTTTTCAATTAATCCAACTCGGAAAGACTTTTTATTAACTCTGATGAATTTATCCAAACGTGCCTTGGTAGCTCAGCTTGGTAGAGCGAACGCCTCGTAAGCGTTAGGTCGCGGGTTCGTACCCCGTTCAAGGCTTTAAAAATTTTTAAAATTATTAGGAAGTTGTTTCATCGAAGGTTTCAATATCGGTCTCTAGTTCTTT
>JAPYTM010000004.1 GCA_029941825.1 Candidatus Nitrosopumilus sp. | reverse complement strand
TCTTACAGTATAGAGATTGATGAAATGCTAGTTGATTTACAAAAATCTTTAATTGGTATTTTAGATTTTCATCCGTATTGCTCTAATGCTGTGACATTTGATTATTCTTCATTACAATTGAGTAGACCTACTTTTTTTATTGGTGGTTTGGCACAAATGGGTGGATTTGAATTAGCTTCTGGTGTGTTAAAACAAGTCAATTCAATTTTGAAAAATACGTGCTGGGTTTTTGCAGGAACTCTTTCTCAAAAATATACTCCTGATCCAAAAAATAATGCAGGTTGGGGTACTTTGATGCATGATAATAACCTAAAACATATTCAAACTATTCTATTACCTACTGTTTGGACATTTCATGAACAATATGACACTCCATATGTTTTTACAAAACCTATCTAAATAAAATTTTGAAAAAAAGTAATGTCTAATGTATTGTTCAATTTTATTTTTCTAAAAATACTCGCATATTAATTCGGAAGCTAAAATAGGCATCACACTTCTCTACTTTTTGGACTCGTTGCACAGCATGGATAGTGCGAACGCTTGCGGAGCGTTAGGTCGTCGGTTCAAATCCGACCGAGCCCGCTTTTTAGATATAATTTCAATTTTTTTTAAAAACTAAAGACGTGTACGATTTTAATATGTTAAAATTAGAATACCGCCTAGAATTAAACCTGAAATTATGAAAATCTTCCTTGTTATACTCAAATCTTTCCAAATCATTTTGTTATCTTAATCTATAAAGAAAATATGTTTTGATAAATTTTTTTCTTTTTTAAAATACAGATATTTATGCCTAATTCAAACATGAAAATGCTTAAGTCTATAATTTTTACAGAAACAACATGAAAGATGATAAAATGAAAATCATGTGTAAATGGTGCAATGTTTCCATACATTGTCATATTGTTAGTGAAGAAGTATCAGATCATCATGGATCTTATGGAATAGATAGTATCAAGATGGCTAAAATCAAAATTCATAAACATTTCAAAGGAAAAAATTATTGCAAAGGCTCAGATAGAACTATTACTACACCACAAGATAAGACAAATGATAACAAAGTACACTACAATTAATCATCTTCAAAACCTAGTAGAATTTTTCCAATCTTATCAAATGAGTGAATTAACTTTCATAACCGATAGTTCTCATACCAAAACAAGGTTTGTTCCCTTTACTCCAACATTTACAAGAACAAGAAACAGCTTTCCCACTTTCTAAGTCTTTAACAACTTTATGAAAAATACCTTCCCTAATTTTTGATTCAATCATTATTGTTTCATATCTATCAGATTTTTGATCCGAGTTAACCATGTTAATTTAACAGATGTCATACTAAAAAAAGACACTCCACCAAGAATTCCAGTATTCTTGATGAAAATGATTTTTTTAAAAATGGGGATTTTATGAAAAACTAATTTTATACCCAAGTATGTTTAACAAAAGAATCAAACGTATTTCCTACAACAAATAGTAATAGAATAGAACCTAAAAATAGAATATACTTGGAAAATATTCTATATTTTGTCCAAAGTACAAACATAATTGATAATTTGAGTTCAACTCTAATTAATGATAAGGTTGTTTTTCACAACACAAACAAAATCTTAGATATCATTAATTATTAAAAAATAAGAAACTATTGCACCTAAAATTAATAGAATAGAAATTTTTGTATTTAATTTTATCTTCAATGTAATCAAGTGGTGAGTTTAGGCTTTATACTCCATGATGTCCCTAACATGACAAATGGAATAGACATTATGCCAATAATTCCCAACATTGTATAAAATGAAGATTCTGTTTATTTTTTACACATTTAATATCTAAAATCTCGTTGATCATTTATGACGTTAAAAGTAATCTCAAATGATTCTGATACCAATAAAATTGGAGAATTTCCTTGTACAACATGTCATACCAATTGTTGTAAAGAATATGTGATATTTGTTAATGCTCATGATATTTATCGACTCTCAGATAAATTGGGATTAAATCCTGAGAGGTTTCTTAAGATTTATGGTGCCAAGGATTATGATCTTGGAATAAATGTAAAGGAAGGTTTGCTAGATCTAGCATTAAAACAAAAAGGTGGAGGATGCATATTTCTTGAAGAATCTAAAGATACCTTTCGTTGTACTGTAAATGACTTTAAACCTGGTGTGTGTAAATCGTATCCATTTCAAATGAGGGATGGAAAATTAATTCAGATGGATTCAAAGATGTGCCCTGTTGATTGGAATACCCAAGAATTTGAAAATATGATGTCTACTCATCTCAAAAAAGATGAATGTGAATGGAAGTTTTATGATGAACTTGTACTAGAATGGAATGCAAAGAATTGGGAAAATAAACCACTATCTGCATTTTTAAAATTTATGCTTGATAAAGTCTCTTTAGAATTTACAAATCATTAATATATTCATACTTGACTTTTTAGAGAAATTTTTGTAACTATAATCTGGAAAATCTTTTTGTAACTTGGTTGGTTAATTGAAAATATTGAAGGATTATCCAAAAAAGAAACAATTTTGTGGTTATTGCCCTGAGGACAAATGTCTATTAGATTGTAAAATATGCAATCCTAAAAGAGGCAATACTAGTAACTGTGATTGCTAAATTTTGTAATACACTATTTCATGAATATCTTAAATATCATAATGCCTTATTTTGATAATGAGTAGTGAAGATTTCAATTACTCTTCAATTCTAGTTAAAGATATTATGACTACTGCATTAATTTCTGTAAATCCCACTACAACCCTATTTCAAATAGCAAAAATGATGGATCAATGTGGAATAGGTGCAATTATTGTCAAAGATAATGATGTACCTGTTGGAATTATTACTGATAGAGATTTTGCAGTAAAAATTGTCGCAAATAATCTTTCATTTGATACACCAGTTGAAAAAGTAATGTCCTCACCACTAATTACAATTAACCACAACGAACCAATCTCTATTGCAGCAGAAATGATGAGTAGTAAAAAAATTAGAAAACTTGCAGTAACTGAAAATGATAAAATTATTGGAATACTTACATCCACTAATTTAGTTAATCAATTGGCAAAGTAGCTAAAACGTTTTTGTTTTTCTTAAAAATATTGTAACTGACATCATGTATAGTGCAGTTGCAATGATTTCTGAAATTAGTGATGCTGCAAATGGCTCTATTCCTATTTCTAGAAAATAATACAATGTTGGCCATCTAGTCCCGAGATAAATTACCTCGCCTACTCCAAATGATGAAATTAATGAAATCAACTCCTTTTTGATTAATTTTGATGACATTGTTTTGTAACGTACTTTATTATCTAGATAAAATAAAGTGGAAAAAATTCCAAAATATACGACATACCCAAAGATTATAGTCATACTTGTATTGATTACACTGTCATACTCTGATAACATCTGGGAAAATACTGCTGATAGTGATGCTGAAATTACAAAACAAATTAGAAAATTTCTATTAATCTGTAGCAATTGCTTGTTCAGTTTCATATTTTTTTCCATTCCTTACAACTAATATTTTGTAATCATTTTATCATATCATGAAGAAAAGATGTGCATGGGCAAAAGATGATCTCAGTGTACTATATCATGATGAGGAATGGGGCAATCCACAACATGTTGATAGAAAACTATTTGAATTTTTAATTCTTGAAGGTGCACAAGCTGGGCTTTCTTGGAGTATTATTCTTAAACGTCGAGATGGATACAAAAATGCATTTTCTAATTTTAATGCTCTCAAAGTCTCAAAATATACTCAAAAACATGTACAAAAACTACTCAAAGATGAGTCTATTATTAGAAACAAATTAAAAATAAATTCCGCCATTAATAATGCAAAACAATTCCTCAAAATTCAAAAAGAATTTGGCTCATTTGATAAATATTTGTGGAGTTTTGTAAATCATAAACCCATTAAAAATAAATTCAAAAAATATTCTGAAATCCCCACATCTACCGAAATATCTGAAAAACTAAGTCAAGATCTCAAAAAATATGGTTTTAATTTCGTAGGTTCTACAATTTGTTATGCATTAATGCAAGCAGTAGGAATGGTAAATGATCATACTGTAGATTGTTTTAGGTATGGAGAATAATTTTATTCTACTACTTGTTTGATACATTATGGTAGAGGGAAAATTTGCAACATCTGTTTCATGCATGGATGGAAGAATACAATTTCCGTTAATAAAATGGATTAAAGAAAACTATTCGATTGATTTTGTTGATGTAATTACAGAACCTGGTGTTGATAAAAAAATAGTTACAAATTCTGATCTTGAATCAATCAAAACTAAGGTTGGAATATCAATTAATGCCCATAAATCTGAATTGATTGTAATATCTGGTCACCATGACTGTGCTGGAAACCCTGTATCCGATGAAGAGCACATTTCTCAAATAAAAAAAGGAGTGGAAATAATATCTTCATGGGATTTTCACGTTAAAGTGATAGGGATTTGGATTGACGTCTCATGGAATCCCAATGTTGTATAAAATAACAAATTCAAAAATAATTCATGATTTACGAATAACAAAATAACTAATCATACAAATTTTACTAATTACTTTTTACTTGTCTAGTCTTGCAATTACGTCTTCGTACAGATTCATCGGAACTATTTTGACTGTACTCATTGATGAAATTCCAACATCAATACATAATCGTTCAATGTCATGTGCATGTACTGCATCAATAATTATGATCCACTGATGTTCTAAAACTGACATGTAAAATTCAACAATTTTGTTTATGTTGTATTTCTTCATCTCCACATCCATCTTATTTTTCATTTGGATGAATGTTTTTTTACTGGCTTCATTATTTATTGGACAAGATTCTGGACTATGTGTCGCAAAAACCCCAAATAACATTATGTATGTTTTGTACAATAAACTATTAAACTTAATCTTGATGTGAGGGATTTAAACAAGTTTTTTAATATACTGCAATCATTCAAAATAGAGATATGAAAATTTCCCCTAAAATGAAAAAATCACTAAATGATCAAGTAGCCCTTGAAGGTGCAGCATCAAATAGTTATCTTGCAATGGCATCTTGGTGTGAGGTTATTGGATATCAAGGGGCTGCAAATTATTTCTATATGCAATCTGATGAGGAACGAACTCATATGATTAAAGTTGTTCATTATCTAAATGATATGGGTGCGTATGCATCAATTCCTGCAATTAAAGCACCATCAGGTTCTTTCAAATCTCTTGAAGGAATTCTTAAAACTGCACTAAAAAATGAACAATCTGTAACTAAAGCAATTCATAAGATGGTTGAAATTACACAAAAAGAAAAAGATCATTCTACATATGCATTCTTGGAATGGTTTGTAAACGAGCAAGTCCAAGAGGAAACAAAATTTGAAACACTATTACAAAAATTTGATCTTATTGGTAGAGATAAATTGGCAATTAATGAGATTGATAAAATTTTAGCCACAGAATCTACAACTCCTGACGCCGATCCTACTGCTTAGAACATTTTACAAGACAATTACTAATTTTCAAATTTTTCACATTTACATTTTTTCATTATACATTTTCCGTTACCATCAAGATGTATGATTTTATCATGATAACATCCAATTTTCTTGTTATTACAGTTCATTCCAAGTGGTGTTTCTTACAAACTATCGTTAGTTTTTAAATTATCGTGAATTTTTTCAATGTGTAGTCCTAGTTCTATTAGATTATCTTCAAAATCCATTTCACAAAATTTACATTTGAATTTGTATTGATTTGACAAGATTAGATCTAGATTTACATCTTATTAAAAAATTTCTTGTTATTTTCTTAATTTATCCATAAATCATACAGTGTTCACATTCACAAACTTTTTGTTGTTTTGCTTTTTTCAAACATTTCTTATGCTGACCTGCTTGACATTGAACACAAATCTCATCAATATTTTCTATAGTTGTGTATTTTTTAGATTGATCAAATCCAAATCCCCCATCTTGTGGACCTACCATACTCAACCTTATTTTGCTAGTATTTCTACCTCACTAATTGATTGCATATTTTATTGCATTTTGTAATTCTTGCTTATGTGTTTCAATAATCCCTCTTATTTCAAAAGTGTCCACATATCCACCAGCTGATGCACGAGTTGCTTTAAGTAAATAATGTAATGCGCCTTCTTCTATTTTTCCAACATAATACCCGTAAAGAAAATCTAATTCATCATTACATTTCCAAATTTGTTTAATATTGGGAAATGTTTGTTTGATTTCAGTTGGTATTTCTTGTATTCTTCTTTTAATGTAAATATCAAGTGATTTCATTATACTGGAATCTTGAAACAATCTAATTGATCTTTATTGAAACTTGTTTTTAGTCCTTGTCATCATTTGTTTTATGATCTTCTTGCTTATCCCACATATGCATAGTTCCTCTAATCATAAAAGAGCCAACAATTATTGTAATAAATCCAACAACAATGAACATAAAAAATCTTCCAATGCTTTTGATATTTACCATTAATACTATTTACTTCCAGTTTAATTATAACTGTCTAAGGAAATTCAACTAGATTCAATAGTACGTTTGAAAAATCACTCACAATGTCTAAAACTAAACAAATTGCAGCTTGGATTGGAATTATTGGAGGGGGGATTGCATTTTTTTTCTTTTCAATTGAAATGGTTGAGTTTATGCGATAACTTTGAAAACTAATTACATTATAGAAATCTGTAATAATTATGGCTCTGATCACACAAAAAATTAAAGATTTTTTGAATCTTCAAAAATTAGGATATGTTGCAACAGTTTCTCTTGATGGGAAACCCAATCTTTCACCAAAGGGAACTATCATTGGTTGGGATTCAGATGTATTAGCATTTGCAGATATTCGTTCACCTGATACTGTTAATAATTTACAAAGTAACCCTCATGTGGAAATTAATGTAATTGATCCTCTTTCACGTAAGGGATATTTGTTCAAAGGTGTGGCGCGTATTGTTGAAGATGGTATACTGTTTAAGGAAATTTTGAGTCATTATAGACACAATGGTATCAAAAGTAAGATAAAGTCAATCGTGTTAGTTGATGTTTCAAGTGTAACTGATGTAATATCACCGTTATATGATTTGGGATTTTCTGAACACGATATTAAATCTAAATGGAAAAAACATTTTGAAGTTTTATAATTATTTTGATAATGCTTTGAGTTTTTCTAATTCCAGTTTAACTTTTTCATGTTCTTCTCTTTCTTTTTCTAAAAGTAATTGAAGTGCTTCTAATTCCTTTTGTGTCATATTGAGTTTTGATTTTAATGAACCCACTACTGCACTTGCTGCTTCAATAATCCCTGCTGAACTTTTTTGATTTATTTTACTCCCTTCAATGAATTCTTTTTCTTTTGGAGTAAAAATACTAGTATCTTGAAAATTCTCTTTTTTCTCTAATTCTTCATTTGCATTATATAATCTAGAATTTGCTTCATCTAACTCTTTTTCAGATTCTATTTGCTGTTTTTTAATTCCATGAAGATTTGATTGTTCTTTTACAATTTCATCTTTAACTCCTTTTTGCTTTTTTGTAAGTTCATCTAACTCTTCTCTTATCTTTGAAAGATTTTTTCCAGTTTTATTAAATTCATCAATGAATTTTGAATCTTTAATTTGTTCTGAATTTTTTATTCTTTCTAAAACCACTTTATGTTCTCTTTGAATAACATCTAACTCCATCTTTTTTTGATTAAGTTCTTTTTTTACCAACATTAAGTTACTGACTGTAGTGTCATATTCTTCTTTCACAGTCTGAATTTTTTGTATTATGTTATCATTTTCTTCTTGTTTTATCTGAAATTCTTTTTGCAGGTTTTCAACTTTTGTTTCGAGTTCTTCTTTTAGTGCATGTTTTTCACTTTTTTCAGATATTTTCTCTTCTGTTTTTTTATTCCCAAAAAATCCCATTTTCTATTACTCCTATTCCCAAAAGATGAATCTTTCTTTATTTTTGTTTGACCTTATCTCTAAAAAATTTGAGATAAAACCCCATACTACCAATAATTATCCCTCCAATCAATGCCATTGTTCCAAATTCTCTCATTTCTGGATAGATAGTTGGTGCCAAAAATAACAATAATGCACCTAAAATAATTAATGCAAATCCGCCATTGTTTCTTGATCTATTGTGTTCACCGTGAACCATGATTATGTGTACTCTGAAAGTATTTTTGCCACTTGCTTTCTTCCTATATCTGAGATGAACGGTCCTATTTTTGGACCTCTTGATGTTCCCAGTATTATCTGATATAATATTTTAAAGAAATCTTTTGGTTGTACATCATTTGATTTTGCAATTTGATATATTGTATTTTGAATATCTTCTGGTTCTTCTTTAGAATTTAATGCATCTACTAGAATCTTTAATACTTTTTTTAAAGATTCATCTACATCCACTTGAGTTTTTTCTTGCTCATTAAATTCATCTGCAAAGTTTCCTGCAATGTCAATAAGTTTTTCAATTTCTGATTCTGGGTTTTTTATAACTCCATAATCAATTAATTTTTTCATTACTCTTTCATTTCTATTTTCTTTGAATATTTTTGTTAATTCAATTAATAATCTATAGTTAACATGTATGCTTGATTGTTTTGGAGGGTTTAGGAGATTGACATATTCAAAGAGACCTTTTGATTTAGTAAGTTTTGCTTGGTTGTCCACTTTGATTCTACCAAAGTAAATGTCTTCTAATTCATTATACTCATTCATGAGTGATGGGATATCCTCAAATCCTAATTCACGTGCACCAGTAATTCTTTTGTATAATAATAGTAAAATTGATTTTGGACTACCAAACTCTAACCATTTTTGTGCGGTAATTACATTTCCTAATGATTTTGAAATCTTTTTTCCACCTTTATCTAAAAACATTTCATATTTTACATGATGTGGATGTGGATATTTTAAAATCTCATCTGATACCCAATCATTTACTTTAACTGAATCCATAATGTCTTTTCCATATGCTTCAAATCTGATGTCAAATGCTGACCATCTTGCCGCAAACTCTACTTTCCATGCTAGTTTTCCAAGATCTTTTGTAATGTCTGCCTCTCCTTCATGACCACATCCTTTGATTATTTTTGAGCCTATTTCTGTATCATGACATCTGTATTTCACTTTCTTTTCATCTATAATGTATTCAGTAGCTTCTGCAGTATAGAGGCGATTACATTCCGCACATACTGGAAAATATGGGAGATATTTTTGATATTTTTCTTGCCCTACTAATTCTGAAATTTTGTCACCAATTTTTACACTATTTTGTAATATTGTATGAATTTGATCTTTTAGTAAACCTTGTTTGTATGTATCAACGGCTCTTCTGAATTCATATTTTATTCCAACTTTGTCTAACCCATCTAATAGAATACTACTCATGTGCATTCCGTAAGAATCATGACAACCATATGGATCTGGAATAAGTGATACTGGTTTTGCAATGTGTTCCTCTAACCCGAATTTTTGCATTCCCTCTGGAATTTTTCTTAATCCGTCAAGGTCATCTGAATATGCAATTAATTCTGATTTATATCCCACATTTTCTAATGCTAGTTTTACTCCATATGCTCTAACTGCATCTCCTAGACTCCCAATATGTGGAATTCCAGAAGCACCAAGACCACTTTCTACTCTTAGAAGATCTGTATTTCTTCCAAGTTCTTTTTCACGTTCAAGTAACTCTGATGCTAATTTGTCAATCCAAATCCCTTTACCTATGGTATTTTGTTCTGTCATTTCTTTTTACTAGTTCAATGCTTTGGACATGTATGGCCCATATAACGAATACCCCAATTTTTGATAATACTCTCTTGTACCAACTGCACTGATTACCACAATTCTTTTTGCATCAAACTCCTCTTTGGAAATTTTTTCTGCTTCTTTCATCAAATTTTTTCCTAGCCCTGTATGTTGAATTTCATTTTCTTCTTTCTGACCTAGTTTCAATGATTTTCCATAAACGTGAATTTCTCTTACGATGCATGTATCTTGTTTGATTTCATCTCTATGTGCATCAACACTTGGTTTTCTTAATCTCAAAAATCCATAAATATATTCATTTTTGTCTTCATATGACAAAAAGACTTCTTTTCCCCCTGAAGAATCATAATTGATTCTATCTAATTTTAATTCACCACTATCTGTTTTTTTGTTAGAAAGCCCTGCTTCTCTACATCTAATACATTTGCATGAACGCCCTTGCTTGGCTAAATTCTGATGAACAATTTGTCTTAGATTGCCCGCTTTTGGACCTGCGATGATTTCTTTTGTGGATATTTCTCTTTGTATACGCATAATCCTAACCCATTTTGGAACATTCATTTTTACCTCAGTTAACACTCTAATCATATCTTCATCAGAATATGGAGTGTATTTCCCCAGTTTGAATTCCTCATAAAGTGGAGTATTTTCAATTACTAATGATGGATAAATCTTTAACATGTCTGGACGTAATTGAGAATCTGAAAATAGTTTTTTGAAATCAGATATGTCTCCTTCTGGAGTCATTGTAGGTAAACCTGGCATCATATGTGCTACAATTTTGTATCCTGCATCTTTTGAAATTTGAAATGACTCTGTTACATCATTATAGTTATGACCTCTATTCACTATTTCATAAACTCGTTCTTGTAATGATTGAACACCAATCTCTATTCTTGTAATTCCATAATTTAACATTAAATCTATGTGTTCTTTTTTACAATAGTCTGGTTTTGTTTCAATTGTAAATCCTACGTTTCTAATTTTTGCATGTTCATTATTTGATTTTGCTTCTTCCAAATCTTTTGAATCTTCACCATTTAGAGCATCATAACATTCTTTGATAAAATTCTCTTGATATTTTTTTGGCATAAACAAAAATGTACCCCCTACAATTACAATTTCCATTTTAGAAGGATCATGGCCAAACGCAATCAATTTATCTATTTTTGATGTGATTTGTAATTTAGGATCATAATTAGTTGCAATTGCGTTAAGTGAAGATGGTTCTTTTCCAGTGTAACTATTTGGGGTATTAAATTCAATTCCTCCTGGACAATATGTACATCTACCATGTGGACATGCGTATGGTTTTGGCATGAGTGCAACTACTGATACCCCTGATGCTGTTTTAGATGGTTTTTTTAGCAAAACTTTTTTCAATTTATCAAAATCTGATTCTTTTACCGTTGATAATATTTCATGATTCTTGGGAATTCTTTCAAGTGCATATTTGGCACAAATTTTTATGATCTCTTCTTTAACCTGCCTTTTACTAGGTTCATTAATTGTCAGTAGATTCTGAGTTATTTCGTTACATGCTTTTGAAAGAACAGGATCTAGTTTATTCATGATTTCTCATACTAATTTGGACATAAATTCGTTAAATAATTTGGCTAGTTTAGTGACTATATTCATCTAGGATTTTTTTTCTGTAGTTATTCCTGATGAGTCTTTTCCCTCTTTCTGTTCCTTTCTATATTCAATTTTCAACCATATTGGAGTTATGATGGTTGTCACTACTACCATAATTATGATTGTAGAGTATACTTCTGAGGTGAGAATTCCAGCTGTTACTCCTACTCCTGCTACAATTAATCCAACTTCTCCTCTTGAAATCATTCCAATTCCAACCTTCATTCCACCCGCTTTGCTTTTCAAAAAATACATTGCAGGAAGACCACATCCAAATAATTTTGTTACAACTGCAACTATAATTATCACTCCACTTAACAACAAAATATTCAAATCAACTGCTCTTAGGTCTACTTGTGCACCAATAATTGCAAAGAACAACGGCGCAAAAATCAATCCTATCTTACTTACGTAATTTTCTATTTTTTCAAAGACTTTGGTTGTTGATAATGCCATTCCTACAGCAAACGCCCCTACGATTGGTGACAGTCCTATTGATCCTGCAAGAGCTGCTGCACCAAAGAACGCCGCAGTGGCTATTCCCTCAACACTTCCTTTTGCTTTCCATATTCTAGGTGTGATTACCTTTGGAATCACAACAATTGCAACAATGAGCATTATTGCAAAGAATGCTAATACCTTCAAAATTGTTATTGTGACTTGAGTAATGTCGATATTGTCTACTCCTTCTGGTGATCCTGCAATGGATATGACAACTGATAATACCGCAATTGCTAAAATATCATCTATAACTGCTGCCCCAATGATTAGTCGAGCTTCAGGCGTTTTGATTTTACCAAATTCAGTTAGAACCTGAATTGAAATTGCAATACTTGTTGCAGTAAGTGCTGTTGCAATTAACATTGATTGTAATGCATCAAACCCAAACATTTGGAAAACTGCGAGACCTACAAAGAACGGTACAACTACCCCTAATGTTCCAACTGTAAATGACGCTTTACCTCCTTTGAGAAATTCTTTTGGAGTCATTTCAAGTCCTGCCATAAATAAAATTACAATTGCACCCATTTCTCCTAGAATTCTGATTTCATCATTTATCTGCAGCAATTGTCTTCCATCAGCTACAATTATTCCGCCTAATGCAAATGGACCTACAATCATTCCTGCAATTAATTCTCCTAATACAATTGGAAGCTTTAGTCTAAGGAAAAGTTCAGCCATTAGTTTAGCTGCAAAAAGAAGAATGCCTACTCCAATGATTGTTTCAATAAAATGAGCTTCAACCATTTTTCTCTTACCTGCCTTAAGAAATCTGTCATATAAGGTGATATTATGTTAAAAATTATTTTGTTATTGTTAAATTAATCCATTTTGATCCATGAATCTTTTGCATTACAATCTCCACATTTTGTATGTTTACTCCATTCTCCAATAGTTTTTCCTTGAGGTATTTTTACAACAGTGATTCGATTACAATTGGTACACGTTACTTTAACTGAATAAGTTTCTCTGGATTTATCTTCCATGAACCAATCTTTGAATCCCATAAACATATGATAATTTTTCCTTATTTTAAAACACAGTTTGTATATCTAAGCGATTTTTATAGAATTGACAAAAACTCCTTTTTTGGAAACAATTTGCCCTATTTCTTGACTTGAAATCTTGTATTTTTTGAATATTGATTTAATTTTTGTTGCATATTCTTTTGATGCAATTACACAAAACCCTACTCCCATGTTGAATGTTTTATACATCTCTTCTGATTTTACTCCTTGTTCTTCTACTAATCCCATAATTGCTGGGATTTTTGGCAGGCTGTCTATCTCATATCCTATTTTTTTGAGACGTAATAATTTTGTAAATGATCCGCCTGTTATGTGTGCTAAACCGTTAATTTTACATTTTTGAATAATTTCAAGTACTGGTTTTGTGTATATTTCTGTGGGTTTTAGTAATGCATTACCTATCATTCCCACCCCTTTGACTTTATCTTTTATAGAATATTTTGTTAATAGCGCTTTTCTTGCAAGTGAATATCCATTTGAATGAAAACCTGTACTGTTTACCCCTATTATTACATCACCTGTTTTGATTTTATTTCCAAGAATCATATCTTTTTTTTCTAATAATCCTACTACCATCCCTGCTAAATCAAATGCAAATCCCTTACCATCAATCACATCTGGCATTATTGCAGTTTCTCCTCCTACAATTGGCATTGCTGATTTCTTTGCACCAGTTACTAACCCTTCTACAATTTTTTTAAATACAGTTACATCGTTTTTGTTTGCAGCGATATAATCTACAAATGAAATTGGTGTTGCACCAATACATATTATATCATTTACATTCATTGCAATACAATCAATTCCTATCGTATTGTATTTCTTCATCATATTTGCAATCACAACTTTAGTTCCAACACCATCTGTATGTGTCGCCAAAAGTTTTCCTCCAGGTATTTCTACAATTCCTGCATAATGTCCAAACCCATGTGTCATCTTTGCTTTTTTCTGTAGTTTATGGGTAGATGCAATTAACTTACCAATTGCCATTTGACTTTGTTTAATTTTAGAAATGTCCACACCTGCTTTTTTGTAGGTTAGAACCATAGTTTGATGCGTATTTGTTATGAATAAAAGAATTTGCCTATTGTTATATCACATGTACATTCCAGCAATCTCTTCTCTATGTTCTACATATTTTTGAGATAATTCACTGAATTCTGAATTAATTCTATCTCCTTCTTCTTTTAGCTTTGTCGTATCTATGTCCATTTCATAAAATCGATTTAATGCCTCAATTAATGTTGCAGCAGCTGCTGAATCTGGTGATATTTTATTTGCTTTTGCCAATAATGTTAAACCTTGAATTTCTCTTACTAGACACTCATTTAGTATGCCTCCTGGCATGCCTGTGATGAACCCCTGTGGGATCATATTGATGTCTTTATCTGCCATTGTTCTTACCAAATCTTCTTCAGCTGCACAATATGCTTTGTTGTCATGTTCAGTGCTTGCAACTCCATCCAAAATTACAATTTCTTTGGATCCTTTCTCTGCTGCCCAATCTAAAATTGATGCTACTAAACAATACAACCCTTCCATCTTTAGTGTTATCTCACAAATTATTGCGCATATTGTTCCATCAGGGTTTGAATAAAATCTGAATGGGTGACGTAACCTGCCATTCATGAACACAGTTGATGGTGGAAGATATTTTGATCTCATTACTGCAATTTCCTCCATTTCTAATTTATCAATAATGTGATTAATTGCAAGAGGACCTACAAGACCAGCTCCTACAAATCCTGCAAATATTATTGGACTCTTTAATTCTTTTTTCTTTATCTCAAAAACTTCAGCTTCAGGAAATCCTTTTTGCACAGTCTATGTTAATTTATTCTGTTTAACTACTTACCTGAATTTCTTTTTGAGATATATGTGGAGAAACACTCTCCATATTATTTTTCCAATCGTTTTTTTGTATGAACAGATTCAACATAGCTCGTCCTTTGTCTGTAATGGAGTATATCATGTTTGGTCCTACTGCCTCTTTTTCAATAAACCTGTAATCTACACACAGATGAAGATAATTCAAAAAAGATTTCTTCATTCTAATCTTTGATTTTGAATATAATTCTGAAAATGTCATGGCATTTCCTTTAAGCTGATACAATAACTTTAGCAGAGATAATGTACTGTAATCCCTTGTTTTTGCTTTTACTGCATCAAGTATTTGCACATCTCTTTTTATAATAAAATCTTCAAATTGATCTGCTACCTCTAGTGGTACGTAAGTTAGTCTTGTTCTTATCATACCGTATGGTACGGTACATTACTTTATTAGTCTTTGACTTTAGATTTGTTGATCTTTCCAGCTAGTTTTTTTACATTTGTATTGTATAATTGCGCCTAAAATTCAATTTTTTAGAATTAACTTGTATTGTTTGAATTGTAAAATTATAGCATGTCGTCTCATTTAAACAATCAAAATTTGAAACTTTATTGTGGAAGTAGCAGTAAGTGCCGTTCTAACTATAGTTGGATTGGCAATGTTGTGTTTTGGTGGGAATTGGTTAGTAAGTGGCGGTGTTACCATTGCAAGAAAATTTCGTATTAGTAATCTTGTAATTGGGATGACTGTTGTAGCTTATGGTACATCTACTCCTGAACTTGCAGCAAGTGTTGCAGCAGCTGGAGAACACAGTGCAATAATTTTGGGAAATATTGTTGGAAGTAATATTGCAAATGTTGGAATGGTCATAGGAATTGCAGCAATACTTGTTCCTCTTGCAATTAGAAAATCTGTACTGAAAAAAGAAATTCCAATTATGTTGGCTGTTTCTGTTTTACTTGTACTAATTTCAATTGATGGTGAACTCTCTCAATATGATGGAGCGTTGTTACTTGGTGGATTGGGTGTATTTACATTTTATACATTGAGGGATGCCATTAAACAAAGAGCAAAAAATATAGAAAAAACTGAACCTGATAAAAAAAGTTCACATCTAAAATCTATTGGCTTAATTGGCATTGGTGTAGTTTTCTTGTATGTTGGAGCAATCCTTACAGTTGATAATGCTGTAGTTTTGGCAACCGAATTTGGATTATCTGAGAAAGTAATTGGTTTAACTGTAATTGCAATTGGCACTTCACTTCCAGAATTAATCACCTCTATTATTGCAATTAGAAAAGGTCATGCTGATATTGGAGTTGGAAATATTATTGGAAGTAATATTTACAATATTTTGATGATTATGGGAGTTGGTGCAGCGCTTGGTGGTGTAATTATTTCATCTGATGTTTATTTTGATTATGCCATCATGATTATCTTTAGTATTTCATTACTAATTGCACTCAAAACTGGAATTATTAATAGAATTATGGGTGTCTTTTTGACTATCGGTTATATGACATATTTGGCAGTTACATTTTTCAAATAATTTATGCCTGAATTTACAATTAGATTGAATTAATTGTAATATTTTCTACTTTGATTGATGGTGTAATGGATGGTAGTGATGCCCATTGGATAACATTTTTTTGATCATTTCCAATCTCTGAAATATTTTTTAATAAGGCTGGGAGGCTATGAATTATTCTAACTGATTTTCCAGAATTTATTATCTGACCATTTTTAATAATTTGTATCCCACTTCTTGCAGTACATGAAAAATCCCCCTTAATTGGATTTACTGCATATGTATACCATAGTCTTCCAATTAACAACCCATGTTTTGTATTTTTTATCATCTCTTCTTGTGATATGTCTCCTGGATTTACTTTGAGATTGTGTGGCGTAGATACTGGAATTGGTTCTGAACTTCTTCCCATAAGTGAATCTATTCTTGATGCATTACCTGTAGATTGTTTCCCTTCTTTGTAACTATCAAAAAGATTTGAAAAAGTATTTTTAAAAACTCCGTTTTCAATTAAATTACTTTTTTTTGTTTCTATTCCTTCATCATCAAACGATTTTGTCCCTACCCCTTCAGCGACATGTGGATCATCAATTAAATTAAATTTATCAACTGCAATTTTTTCTTCAAATTTATTTGAAAAACAGCTTTTCTTTTCTACAAACGTTTTAAAATTAAAATTAGATGCAACTACAAATGCTAATAATTCCCCCATTGAATATGGCTCAAAAATTATAGAATATTTATCTGAATCAATTTTTTGTGGGTTTATTGATTTAATACTCATAATTTTAGCATCTTCTCCAATTTGTTCTGCAGAAAAATTTGATAATGTTCTACCACTTGCATGTCCAATTCCAGATACTGGTGTGATCCCGTATTCTGATTCAGCATTAATTATTCCTGAAATGTACGTGGCTTTGTCCTTTAAATTCAAACCATTAGAATTTGCTATCTCATAGTGCTCTGAAACAATGTTTAATGATCCTGTAATCGTAGTTATTTTATTGTCATTTGCTGAATTTATCATGTTTTGTGCGATATCTATCACTATTACACCTGAAATTTTTTCCAGTTTTTCATCAAATACCCCCTCTAGTTGTTTTGGTTTTAATTTGTATGGTAGTCCTCCCCAAAATCCTCTTGGTTTTAGTTTTGATGATGTTTGAAGTGCATTATCAATTTTTTTTTCAATATTTTGTTGGTCAGTTGTTTGAATTGACACAATTTTATTTTTATGAATTAATCTAACGCCAAAATTTTCATCAAAATTTTGTTTTATTTCAACAATTTGTGAATCTGTAATTCTAACTGTGATGATCTTTTTTTTAACAACAACTATTTCACATTCATCAATACCTACATTCTTTGAATGATTTAATGCCTTTTCTAAGGCAGACAATTATCTTGCTCTTGGATTTTTATAATTAAATTTATTTATTTTAATTAATTCTACATATGATCCAAATTGAGATGTGTTTGTGATTTTATCTAGTTCACTATCAACTTCATTGGTATTATCAAACTTTCTTAAAATTTTGTAATTAGTATCTCTTTCAGCTGGAACTCTTCCGATTTCTTTTATCATTCTTCTAATCTCTTTTGGCTTTAGTAGTTGACCATACTCTGACCCTGCAGATGTTGATATACTTTCATTGATTAGTGTTCCACCAAAATCATTTGCCCCCCACATTAGTAGTAACTGAGACATTTTTTGTCCTTCTTTTACCCATGACATCTGAAGATTGTCAATTGAATTGTTTAACATAATACGAGAAATTGCATGTGTAAGTAACACATCATTACCATTTGCTCCATTTCTAATTTCTTCATGTAATTGATGTTTGTACATCGGTGCTTCATCTGGAATAAAATTTAATGGAACAAATTCTGTAAACCCACCTGTCTCTTTCTGAATTTCCCTTAATTTCACAATATGTTTAACCCTCTCTTCAAGTGTTTCTAAATGACCAAACATCATTGTAGATGTTGTATTAATTCCCATTTTGTGCGCCGTTTTGATGACTTTTTCCCAATCTTTCACACTGATCCTTCCAGGAGAAATCTTATCTCTTAATTTTTGATCAAGGATTTCAGCAGATGTACCTGGTAGTGTGTTTACCCCTGCATCCTTCATCCTTTTTAGAAATTCTTCAATTGTTACTTCTGATCTTGTTGCACCATAAAGAATCTCTTCAGGTGAAAACCCATGTATGTGAATATCTGGAATTTCTTTTTTAATTTCCCTACAAATATTCTCATACACATCTCCTTTCATATCTGGTGGAAGACCTGCTTGAATACATACTTCAGTTGCTCCTAATTGATATGCTTCTTTTGCTCTTCGAACAATTTCATCTGTTGGTAAAAAGTAACTTTCCTCCTCTCTGAAATCTCTACTAAATGCACAAAAACCACATTGTTTAATACAGACATTTGTAAAATTGATATTTCTATTAACCACATACGATACAGTATCTCCAACACGTCTCCTTCTAATTTCATCTGCAACAAGACCTACAAGATGAAATTCAACTCCTGATGTATTGTATAACACTAATCCATCTTTTACTGACACCTCTTTTTCTGATAATACATTGTTTAGAATATCTGATACAATTGGGTCTATATTTTTGAGTAATGATTCTATGTTGGTGGTCATTTCCAATACTCCTTTTTCACCCAACCTTCCTCATTTTCAATATTTGACATCTTATCTCTTAACTCTTTACTAATAAAAGAAAAAAATTCTGGATATATTGGAAATCTACATTTTAATTCAAATCCTGCATTCTTTGAATATTCCTCAACTTTGTTAATTTCAGGCCAAGCAAATTCTGGATTTACAAAATCTGGAGTTAATGGTGATATTCCGCCCCAATCATTAATTCCAATAGTTAAGAAACTCTGATATGATTTCGGAGATAGATTAGGTGGAATTTGAATATTCATTTTTGGCATAATGATTCTTGATAATGCAACAATTATCTTAAAATAATTCTCATCAGCTGATGGTACATCTTTCATTATTGTGTCTGGCTTTGGTTGAAAATTTTGTAAAATCACTTCTTGAATATTCCCATATTTTTGATGTAATTGTTTTATTGCGAAGATTGAATCAATTACCTCCTCTATTGTTTCTCCAATCCCAACTAGAATCCCTGTAGTCATTGGTATTCCTAATCTTCCGGAATTTTCCAATACTTCTAATCTTGCTTTTGGTCTTTTACTTGCGGCTAAATAATGTGGCATCCCTCTTTCTGTTAATCGCTCACTAACATTTTCAAGCATTAAACCCATTGAGACATTGGTTTTACTCAATTCTTTCATTTCATCAAAAGCTAGATTGCCTGCATTGGTGTGTGGGAATAACCCTAATTCTAATGCTAATTCTGATGCATGAGTTAGATATTCTATAGTTGTTTTGAATTTATTTTCTTTTAACCATTCTCGTGCTTCTTGATATTTTTCTTCTGGTTTTTCACCTGTGACAAAAAGAACTTCTACACATCTGTATTTTTTTGCAAGTTGCAATAATTCACTTGTTTGCTTTATTGACATTAATGAAAGTTTTTCTTCACCTGGCTCTGCTTTGTATGTGCAGTATGAGCATGTATCTTTACATAAATTTACAATATTAAAAAATGCTTTTTTTGAGAATGTGACTGTATCTTTTTTAAATTTTTTTCTTAAACTTTGTGCAGCTAAAAAAAGTTCATTGGGATTTTTAATTGCATTTTGGTAAATTTCAATTACATCTTGATGTGATATTGCCTTATTTTCTAAAACACTGTTTAAACTCTCAGAGTTTAATACAAAATTACTCAACAAAAAAGATTCTTGAGTTGAAGTATTTATGCTTGTATTGATTTAATTCCCATTTGGTCTTTCTTGGAGGAGAATTGTAATGTTCGTAGTTCTATTATCTCTGAGAATCTCTAAAATCATTTCATCCCCAACTGTTTTTGCTCTTTGTAGATGTATCAAAATATCTGAAATCTTTCTCACCTCAATTCCATCTACTGCTAAAATAATGTCTCCGCCTACTGCATAATTAACACCGTCAGCTTGAATAGTCTTTTCAGAACCAATTAGCCCTGCTTTGGATGCTGGACTGTTTTCAACTACTGTAATTATCAAAAACCCTACTGCATCTTTTAATTCCAAAACTTTTGCCATGTCTGGATCAATATCTCTACCAGATATTCCAATCCATGGATGCTCGTATTCCCCTTTTTCAATTAGCGTTGGTACGATTTTGGCAACTGTTTGTGATGGAATTGCAAATCCCACCCCTGTAAATTCACCTGTTGTTGATTGTATTGCAGTGTTTATTCCAACCATCTCTCCACGCATGTTAAGTAATGGTCCTCCAGAATTTCCGGGGTTTATGGCAGCATCTGTTTGAATTACATCTGGAATTGAATATCCTGCACTTGATGGGAGTAACCTTCCTAACTGACTTACAATTCCTGAACTCATTGAACCTGATAATCCAAACGGATTCCCAATTGCAGCTATTGTTTCTCCTACTTTGAGATTGTATGAATCCCCAATTAATAATGGACGTAAAAGTGCTAAATCTGCATTGACTTTAAGAACTGCCATATCTGTATACTCATCTATACCAATAATGTCTGCATTGTATGATCTACCATCAAGGAATGTAACTACAACTTTTTTTGCATCTTTAACAACATGAGCATTTGTAATTATGTGTCCTTTTTTATCAAAAACAAAACCTGACCCTACACCATTCACCACATCTGATGTTTCACTTCTTTGTACATTGACTCTTACTACTCCAGGTTCTGATTTTTCAAAAATTTCAATTAATGATAAATTATTTGAATAAATTTTAGTTGTTTCTACAATTGTATTTGGTATTTGTTTATCCTCTACTATGATTTCATTTTTTATTGATTCTGGCGGTGAAACAAACAGCGTTACAAATATGAGTGTAATAATCAAAGACCCTATTACCCCACCTACAAATATGCCTGATTTGTCCATGAGATTTTTTAATTTCAGTTTTCTATCTAAAAGGATTTCTATACACTAATGGAGTTTTGTGTATGGTCTCTCATTGAATATGTTCTTCCTCTCCATGTGACTGATGATGTACTTTTTGCTTGAATTAACCCACTCAAAAACCCCATTGCAACTACTAATCCTCCAAGTGGTGCAAATAATGCGTGTACAAATCGTAACTCCAATCCTATCTTTGTTTCAATTGTTGCAGCTATGTAGATTAGAATTGATGCAATTCCTGCAGTAATACATAGTATCTTTGCAGATGTGGTTTCTATTGGTATTGATACAGATATTGCAAATATTAGAAATGGAATAAATAATAAAAATAACACTGCAAAGAAAATACCTATTGCAATTTTTCCACTTTGAATGTATAGTGGGATCATTAATCTTTTTAGTGCATTCCATAAAGTGTTTTTATCTCGAGCCCAGACGGCTTGAATTAGGTGCTCACCTCTAACCATTTTCATTTTATATCCTTGCTCTTTTACTTTTTTTCCTAGTGCTCCATCTTCAACTATTTCTTGCTTCACTCCTTCATGTGTTCCAACTTCATCATATGTCGTTTTTTTCAAAATAAAAAAACTACCAAAAAAATAACCTGTCTTCTTTGAAGGATTGTTTACATTTAATGCTGAAAATTTAGTGTGTAAAAATGTAGAAATCATTGGAAGTGTAATTTTTGTCCAAAAATCAAATGTCAGCATTTTTGGGATTGCAGATAATGCATCCAAGTTAAATGAAATTAAATGTGACACTGCAAGTGATATTACATTTTTAGCATGATTTGTATCGGCATCAGTAAATAACAATAACTCCCCTGTAGATTTTCTATATCCTTCCATACATGCCCAATTCTTACCCATCCATCCTTCTGGTTTTGGTCTTGCAGAAACTGGAATTATCTTGGAGTATTTTTTAGCATAGTCTGAAATTATTTCACTTGTTTTATCATCAGATGAATCATCAATTACTATAATTTCATAATTTTCATAATCTTGATTAATTAACGAATCTAAACATTTTCCAATAAACTCTTCCTCATTTCTAGCTGGTAAAATTATTGAAACTTTGGGAGTTGATTTACATGTATTTTCAAATTTATCCAAGTATGGTGTTAATCTGAATGAATCTATCATTGATTTGATAAGAAATACCCATGCCCCACAAATTCCAATTAAAATTACAATTAGTGAATAATTGAAAATATCACTAATGATTTCCATAAATTTATCTCTCGATTTCTTCTTTGATGCTTTTCATTGCTTGCTCAGTCCCACTTTTGATATGTTTTTTTATCATTCCAGTAAACATATTCATCATTCCTGTTAGTTTTATGTCCCACTTTGTATGGAGTATGGTTTTTTCATTTTTAGGAATTAACGATATTATTTTCTCTCCACCTAAAATCCCCTTTGTGAATTTAGCTTCTATCTTCTCTTTAGGGTAAAGTGTTACCTGTTGTAGACATTTTTGATCACGAAAAGCAATGATGACTTCCCTGTTGATTATATTTCCATCTTTTGATAAATTTTTGACTTGTTTTGTTCCCTTCCAAAACTTTGGTTCATTGTCAATATCTGATACCACATCCCAAATTTTGTCAACTGTTGCATTGATTTCAATTTCGACTTCAATTATAGCCATATTCTATGAGCACCACTCTTGGCATTACATATATTAGATTCCTATTTGTTTTTGAATTGACTGTGATGGGCAACATGCCTAAAATCCAGAACATTAACTCCAGTTCTAATGGCATTTGCCAATCTTCCGTCACAGTCAATTAAATTTAAAAGAAAATGAAACCCTCAAAATACCTCTCAAAAATTGGAACCTTTGATGCTGCTAATTTTTGGAAAAATGCATATGCTCATCAACGAGGAAAATTATTAAAAAAAGTTGATGTTCCTGAAGATCAAATCATTATACTAGTAAACAAAAAGTATGTGGAATTACCTGCTGCCCTAAAATATGAAATTGAAACTAGTGGAATAGATAAAAAAGATTTACAGTAAATTCGAAATTCATTTAACTAGAAAAAAATCAACCTTTACTATGTCAAATATATCCTATGATGATTTTGCTAAATTGGATATCAGAGTTGCAAAAATTATTGCAACTGAACCTATTGAAGGTAAATCTAGAATTATCAAAGGAAGAATTGATTTGGGTAATGATGATCAACGAGATGTAATAATTGGCGGTGCACAATATTATCAACCTGAAGATATTGTTGGAAAAACTGTTATTGTAATTGCAAATCTTGAACCAAAAAAGATGGCAGGAGTTGAATCAAATGCAATGTTATTGGCAGCTGATGTGGATGATAAACCATTTTGGTTAACTGTAAATGAAGATGTTCCATTAGGAAGCCCGATTAAATAATTTAATTAATCATAAAGCATTAATTCTTTTTCTTCTAATAATGCATGTAAATTATGTACAGAACGATATGCGTCTGATTCTTTTTTAGCACCAGTACATACCAATTTGTCTAAAGTAAAAATCAATGTGGCGGTTTTAGCATTTTTTAATCTAAATACTAACTCTGGAAATTGTTCAAGGTAATATTTTACATCGGAAAATATTCTAGTTATTTGATTCAAATTCATTTTTTGAAAAACATCTGCTGATGTTACCCCGTTTTTTATGCTTATGATATGTTTCATTTGAGGCATATTTGGTCTGTTTTGTTTGAATTATAATAAAAATACTCTAGACTTTTCATGTTTTTTAATTTAAGATAAATTTGACATTTACAAATTCATACGAATGATTTAATTTAGATCTAACTAGTTTGA
>JAPYTM010000003.1:4197-26870 GCA_029941825.1 Candidatus Nitrosopumilus sp. | reverse complement strand
TAGATAAAAAAGGTCAAGGATTACATCACATGGCTTTAGAAACTGAAAATATTGAGGGTGAAGTAAATAGAATGGAGGGATGTGGTATTCAATTTCTTGGAAATATCCGACCTGGCTCTGCTGGAACTAAAGTTACTTTTATTCATCCAAAATCCTTACATGGAGTTTTGACAGAACTCTGTGCTCATCCTAAAGAATAATCTAATCTGATCGCTATTTTTGAATTTATTATTTCATTTAACTTTAGAAAAAATACTGATGAATAGCTAATGCACATCAAACCTAATGTAAAAATACACTGTACTATTTGAGAAATATATGAAGACTATGTGTAAGTGTGGGTGTGAATCTCCTTTAACTGATTATGAATACCGAAAATGGAGTGGGTATAAGCGTGGTCATGAGCCTTTACCATAATTTGCCCTAGTGTGAATTATGCCTGAATATTTTTAGAGAATAATCCCAAAAATACTTCCAACTCTTCTTTTTGTTTTTCAAGTGGAGTATTTTCCCATATTTTTAATTGATTAAATTTCGCTAAATCATAAAAAATATCCTTATCCTCATCACTAAATTCATCATGTCCTTTTTTGTTTATTTTTCCACGTCTTCTTAAAACACCTTGTCTCCCTTCAGACTCTTCTTGATATTCTATGATTATTTTATTTTTAAAATCTATTAAATCTGGTACGAATTGTCGAAAACCATTTTTTCTAAAATCCTTAGCTTGGATTTCTGTTAAAAATGGCATTTTCTGCCATACTCCAAACTCATTTATGATGATTCTAGTCTTACCTTCTTTTGTATCTGTATCAATTACAAATTTGTAATGATTTTCTGTATCTATTTTTTTTATTTGTTGATTAATACTAAATAATTTTTCTAGATCTTGTATTCCCATTCCACAAATTCGTGGATTTTAGTATTTCAGCCAATGGTTATGTTATAATATTTTATTCTTTGAGTAAAAAGTAATAAAAATATATTTTTGAATGTTGAAATTAAAATTCACTTGTCTATCCACAATTACCCCATCATTTTTAGAGTGTCTGATGCTGTAATTATCCCTATAATATTTGATTTTTTGGAAACTAGAATACATTTTGAATATCTAATTAATGGAACAAGAACATTTGCGGGTGTTTCAAAATCTACTATTGGTGGAACTGGATCCATAGTGTCTGACAGTTTAGCATTTTTTAATTCTGATTCTCCAATGTCTGCTAAATGTTTTATAATCCCATCTTCTGAAATCATTCCTACGACATTAGAATTTTCAAAAATGGGAATCTGACTGATTGATGTTTGATGCATTTTTTTTATTGCGTCATGAAGTGTGTTTGTTGGTTTTAGTTTAACAATATCTTTACTGCAAAAACTTCCTGCAGTATATGGTGATGATTTACCTTCTAATTTTACAAGACTTTCAAATATTTTTTTTGCAGTCTCGTAACTTGGTTTACTTCTTCCTGACTCTATCTGATTAATCATGGATGTACTAACCCCTGTCATAGTGGCAAGTTTTTTTTGAGTAATGCCTATTTTTTGTCTTATTTGCTTAATTGAATCAATTCTAGGTAGCAATTCATTTAGAATTACTTATGATTGGTTTTAAAATGTATTATTTTCTCTTTGTTTTACCTTTTTTTGGTTGCTCTATTGCTGCTTGTGCTGCTGCAACTATTGCAATTGGAATTCTATGTGGTGATGCACTAACATAAGTCAAACCTGCGTTGTGACAAAATTTAATTGAACTTGGGTCTCCCCCATGTTCTCCACAAATCCCCATTTCCATATTCTTTCTAATTTTACGACCACTTGAAACTCCGATATTAATCAAATTACCCACACCATTAACATCAATTGATTGGAATGGGTTTCTTTCAAGTAATTCTTTTTCCATATATTCTGGTAGGAATTTTCCTTCTACATCTTCTCTACTAAAACTAAATGTTCCTTGTGTTAAATCATTTGTTCCAAAACTAAAGAATTCTGCAGTTGTTGCAAGTTCATTTGCAGTGAGTGCTGCTCTTACAACTTCGATCATTGTTCCAAAATTAATTTTTAATTTCATCTTGTTTTTAGTTTCTACTTCTTTTTTGATTATGTCGTAAATCTTTTTAATATGATTTAATTCTGCAATGCTACTAATTTGTGGAATCATTATTTGTGGATGAGCTTTTATTTTTTTCTTTGTTAATTCAACTAGTGCCTCAAAAACTGCACGAATTTGCATTTCATAAATTTCAGGATATGTGATTCCAACTCTTACTCCTCTATGACCCATCATTGGATTAATTTCTGCAAGTTCTCTTGCTCTTTTTAGAATGATTTCTGCTTTGTTGACTTCATCTGTCTCTCCGTTTGATTTTAATTTCTGAATCTTTTCAACAAGTTCTTCAGGATTTGGTAAGAATTCATGTAATGGGGGATCAAGTAATCTTATTGTTACCTCATACCCCTCCATTGCTTTTAGAATTTCAATGAAATCACTTTTTTGTAATTGACCTAATTTTTTTAAAACTTTACTTCTTTCTTCTATATTTTCAGCCATTATCATATCTACAAACAAACCTATTCTGTCTGCACCATTGAACATTCTTTCAGTTCTACACAATCCAATTCCTTGACCTCCAAACTTTCTTGCAAGTTTTGCACCTTCTGGTGTATCTGCATTTGCTCTGATACCTAATGTCTTTGTTTTTTGTGCCCATTCTAAAATTTGTTCAAAATCTTTAGTTACTTTTGGCTCTACAGTTGGAATTTCTCCGATAAAGACTGTACCTTCACTACCGTCAATAGTGATTATATCACCTTCTTTTATGGTGACTCCATTTGCAGTACATGTATTGTTATCATAATCAATTTTTAATTCTGGACATCCTACTATGCATGGCTTTCCCATACCTCTTGAAACTATTGCTGCATGAGATGATTTACCTCCTAAACTAGTCAAAATCCCCTCAGCTGAAAAAAATGCTGGAACGTCTTCTGGTTTTGTTTCTTTTCTAACTAGAATAATTTTCTTTCCTTCTTCTCCCAATTCTATTGTTTTTTTCACATCAAATACAACAATCCCACTTGCAGCTCCTGGAGATGCTGCAATTCCTTTTGCTACTTGTTTAAAGTCCTTAATTTTTGACTCATCCATTGTTCTGTGGAGTAATGCTTCTAGTTGTTGTGCTGGAATTCTCATTAGTGCTTTATTTTTATCAATTAATTTTTCTTTTACCATGTCGACTGATGTTTTTACTAGTGCACCTGCACTCATTTTTGCAGTTCTTGTTTGTAACAAGTAAAACTTTCCTTGTTCAACTGTAAACTCTATATCTTGTGGTTCTTTGTAATGTTTTTCTAATTTTGAACATGCGTCACTTAATTCTTTATAGGATTTTGGCATGTCTTTTTTTAATAATTCAATATTTTTTCCTGTTCTTACTCCTGCAACAACATCTTCCCCTTGAGCATTAATCAAATATTCACCTTCCAATTCTTTTTTACCATTATGACCGTTTCTTGTAAACACAACTCCTGTTGCACTGTCATCACCCATATTTCCAAATACCATTGTTACAACATTGACTGCAGTACCATTTGCAATATCTTTTGTAATGTTATTTTTTTCACGATAAACTATTGCTCTTTCACCCATCCAACTTTTGAAAACAGCTTCAATTGCTAATTCTAATTGTTCTTTTGGGGAATCTGGAAATTTTCTTTTTGTATGTGCTTCACAGATTTTTTTGTATTCTGATACAATTGTTTTTAGAGATTCTACATTTAGTTTGCTGTCATCTGTGACACCCTGTTTGGTTTTTGCAGAATCCAACACATGATCAAATTTCTCATCATTTACTCCAAATACAACTTTGCCAAATAATTGAATAAATCGTCTATACGAATCCCATGAAAAACGTGGATTTTTTGTCTGATTTGCAAACCCTTCTACAGTTTTTTCATTTAACCCTAAATTCAAAATTGTATCCATCATTCCAGGCATAGAAATTGCTGCTCCTGAACGAACTGATACTAGTAGTGGATTACTTGTTGAATTCCATTTTTTACCTGTCTTTTTTTCCATTTTTGCAATATTTTTCATTACTGCAGGAATTACGTCCTTTGGAAGTTTTTTGTTATTATCATAATATTTGTTACACACTTCAGTTGTAATTGTAAATCCTGGTGGTACTGGAAGTTTCAATCTGGTCATTTCACTTAATCCTGCACCTTTTCCACCTAGAAGCATTCTTTTTTTACTATCTGCTTCTTCAAATGCATAAACTGGTTTTGTTTTTACCATGCGAAAATTTGTAAATTTTTTAGCTTTTTAAACCAATGCCTTGGCAAATTCAGAAATTGTTTTATTCCAATCTTTTGCTTTTACAATTCCACTTGCAACAAGAATTCCCTTAGATCCTAATTCTATGGCCTTTGAAACATCATTCCCGGAAACAATCCCTGCACCACAAAGTAGTTTTGTTTTGTTTTTAGCAATTTTTATTGCAACAGCTGCTTTTGTAATTAACTCTGGTTTTTCTGTTGATACTGATCTTCCTGAACCAATTAACTCTGGAGGTTCTATTGCTATGTAATCTGGTTCTAACTTTACATATTTTTTAGCTTCTGCAACATCTTTAACACATAAAATTGAAATCATTTTTAATTCTTTTAATTTTAAAATTAACTTCTTAATCTCACTACTTGATATTCTATGTTCGCTATGATTAATTAATGAACCATTTACTTTTGATTTTTTCAATAATTCTGGAATCACAAAACCTGTAGTACTCCCTATTTTTGAATCATCAATATGTTGAGCAAGTATTGTAATTGAACTGTTTGACACTAATCCAATTAGATGTTGTGGTGGGGCAATTGCAATTTTTACTTTAAATTTTTTAGAAATTCTTTCTGCAATTTTTACAAATTTAATAATTTCAGTTCCTGCAATTTCTTCATAATTCTTACAATTAATTACAAACATCTTTCTTTGAAACTTTTCGTATTGTATTTAATTCTTAATTATCCTTTTTTAATCGATTATCGTACATTCTTTTCATGGCTGAAACAATGATCATTAGAGTTAACCCTGCAGCGTTGGTTCCAACTATGAAAATATCTGTAACTATAAATCCGTAAGTTAGCCATAAAATTGAACCTGCAGCAATGAATATCATCAAAAACTTTGAGACGTCTTTTAGACTCTTAGTCCTATATCCTTTGTATATTTGCTCTACCCATCCAGAAAGAATTAACACTCCAGCTGACACTCCTAGAATTGTTAATAGTGTACTATCTACTTCCATTTTAACTCCAGAAAAATTCATCCAACCCTGTCTGTTTTGGTTTTCCTAAGATTGTATCAAAATCTAAATCCATTGATGATGTAATTTGCTCTAACGTTGATTCCAAAAACTCCATGTATTTCTTAGAATCCATCTCCTCTTTTTTTGCCAACTCTACTGGTTTTACACCTGGTCTGTTTAGCGTTTTGATATATGCTATTCTATCACCTCTCTTTATTTCTCTAATTGACTCTAATTGTTTTGCAGCTCTAATGTGCTGTGGAATTGTTTTTACATATTCTGAAGGAGCTTTACTTAACATGACATTGAATGCTAAATCTTCCAGCGGAATTTCTTTTGCCTCTACTTTTTTACCGCATATTGCAATTTTTTCAGATATTTCTTTTTTTGCAAATGTAAAATCATCCATTGTTTGAACTTTTGATAATACGTCAATTAATTCAAAGAACAATTTTTTAATGAATCCTGGTGTGTGTGATTTTTTTCCTGTCAATCCTTTGACATCCACTTTTCCATCCTTTGTAACCCCCAGATAGTTTTTCTTTCTATTGCTTAGTACACAATATCTGTATGTTTTGTCAATTTCTAAATCTACACCATGATCTTTTTTTGCTTGCTCTATCACCTTTTGAATTTGTTCTGTAGTTGGTTTTTTAAGAAACAATGAATCTGTATCTCCATACAAAACTTCAATTCCTATAGACTCACATTTTTTAATTGTCTCTAAAATCGTATGTCTTCCAATTGCAGTGGTGGCTTCTGCTACTGGTAGAAAATATAATGGAAATATTTCAGCACCCATTACCCCATAACTTGCATTGAGAATTACCTTGAGGGCTTGACTAACTACTGTGTATTGTTGTCTTTGATCCTCAGTTAATGTCTCTTTTTTTGATAGACTCTTGTAATAATTTACCCTCAAATCTCGTAGTGAACCTATAATCATTGATGTTAACCCATTCTTCTTCAAACATGCCCAATGATTTGTTCCAGGGATTGTATTTTTCTTACATTCTTCATGTGGACATCTGACTGTCTCATATGATAAATTTCGAACCTTTATGATACTTGGATACAGACTTGCAAAATCCATTACTACTACATCAAAATGAATTCCTTCCTTTGGGTCTACGACTAAACCTCCTCTGTATTTTTTATCTTTAATTACTGCATTTGACATCACCCCTTCTGATTTTTGCTCTAATTCTGTTCTTTTTGGAATTAGACAATCTCTTTTTCTATGTTCATAGTATAGTAAACTCCGAATCCATTGCGATACCCCCATTCTTGCAATGTCATCTATTGGCATTCTACCAATCCTTGCAATGATTACAAGCAAATTCATCAATACTTCATTGTTAAAACTAGTGAGTTCGTATGTGAGTATAGCATCATTAAAACAATAATTTGCAGTTTGGTATAGTGTTAATTCATCAAACTTTAATCCGTAATCTATTTTCTCTTTACCTAGTAATGCTTTTGATACAGTGTTTAATGAAAAACTAGTATACTTTTGACTAAACGCATAGATTTGAAATGATCTATTTGATAATGTTCTGTACAAATCAATATGAACTCCGTGTTTCAGTGTAGCTGAATCCCGCATCATGTAAAATGGATTTTCTGAATTTTTGACCCCTAATCTTTCTGCCCTATTATAGAGATATGGCAAATCAAATTCATCACCATTGTATGTTAGAACAAACGGAAACTCTTTGATAATTTTAAAAGAATCTTGTATCATTTCTTTTTCTTTGTCTAAATCATAAAATGTTACTTTGATATTTGGTGTTAATTCACTTACTCCTTGTTCTGTTCCTTCAGTTCTAAGCACAAAAACCTGATCAAACCCATCTGTCCCTTTCATCCCAATTGCTGTGACTTTCTTTTCTGCAATTTTGGGGTCTGGAATTCTACCAATTTCTGCTTCTACTTCAATATCTACACTAAGTCTTTTTATTTTTGGAATTGGCTGATTTAGTAAATCTGCCCACTCTGAAATTAATTCTTTAAACTCCTCTGGATTAACCATACTGTCACTATCCACTTTATCCCACAGCAAACTTTTTAGTGCAATTTTTACTTCATCTGAAATTTCTAAATCATGTGGTTTAATTTTTCCACTAACAATCTCATAATATTTTCCAATGATTAAATTTCTGTCATACAGATAACTTTCATAATATTTGATATCTGATTCCCATGTTTCAATTAAATTTCTAATACTTTTGTCTCCTGTTGCTCCTCCAATTGCTAATGGGTCTGCAACAATAATTTTTGACATGTCAATTTTTTTATCTTTGACTAAATCATATTTTTGAACAGTTTTAATTTCTAACACGTCATCTCTTTCTTGAAGAAAATCTAATTCATCAGGTGTTAATCTAGAGTAACAGTATGGTTTGTGTCCAATTTCATCTTTCCATAGGATTAATTTTTGTGATTTTGGTTCATAAAATTTCAAAATAACTGATTTTGAAAGAATGTCATATGTAGCTGATACTAGCATAGATGGTTGCATTGATTCAATTTTATCTGTCTCTGCTACTCTTACTTGCATTTCTTCACACAGACTTTTCGTATTTATTGACTAGTTCTTTTGCCCATTTCACAATATTTTTTTTATCTAAATGAACAACCTCAACTCCAGCTTCTTTTAATAACCCAAAATCAGTTTCAGGATAAGAGTCAAGACAAACAAATTTTCTAATCCCTATAGTTATTGCCATTTTAGTACATTCTAGGCATGGGACAAATGTTGTATACAATATTGCCCCCTCTGATCCTGCCTCAATTCCCAAAATTGCACAATGCATTATGGCATTAGCTTCTGCATGATTACATAGACATCTATCAAGTGATGCTCCTGATTTTATCTTACCCTCCATTCTATCTTGACATCTTTTACATCCGCCATCAAAACAATTTTTGATTCCAGGTGGTGTTCCATTATACCCTGTTGCTAACTGTCTATGGTTTCTGACAATTACTGCACCAACTTGTCTAGTTATACAATTTGAACGTAATTTTGCTAATTCTGCTTGTAACATAAAATATTCATCCCAATTTGGTCTATCAAAAGAACTCATACCGATTCTGTTTGTGTGTTCAATATATGGATCGCGTTAAATGAATTTCATTTTGCGATCACTCTTACTACTTTATAATATTTTTAATTAATATATGAATTTCTTTGGTATCTTTACAAGTTTTATTTTATTGATGAACTATTCAGTACAAGTAAATGTTATTCACAAAAAATTTCAAAATATTGTGAGTGAGATAAAAATAAAATAAATTCTGAAGAAAACATACTGCATTATCATAAACCCCACTGAATGTTTATTAAAAAAACTTCTACGTAAAGTGATTGTTATGATAAATTAAATCTGGAAAAAACTAGGCTAATTCTTCTTTCTATTTTTTAATTACAATTTTCTATTTTCTTCAATCTAAAGACTCCTTAATTTCAAAATTTTAGGCTCAATTTTAGCTGTTTTTTTGATAATTACTGATTGTTGAGTAATGGCTAGTATTTTACTACACGAAAGCATAAAATCGATAAATTCTAATTTTTTTACTATATGTCAACCTTGTATGTTGAGAAAAAATATGTTCAAGCAAACTCTATAGAAAATAGAGACTATCAAGTTAATCTTGCAAATCAAGCAGTTAAAGAAAATTGTATTGTTGTTTTACCTACTGGACTTGGAAAAACCACTATTGCGTTACATGTCATAGCAGAATATCTCTCAAGAGGTAAAGGCGGTGTGTTATTTTTAGCACCTACTAGAGTTTTAGTAAACCAGCATTATGAATTCCTTAAAACAAATCTTACTATTGATGATATTTCACTAATAACTGGTGAGGATACTGTTCAAAAACGAACTAAACTTTGGAATAGTAGTGTTATTTGTGCCACACCTGAAGTTGCCAGAAATGATTTAGAAAAAGGAATTGTACCAATTAATCAATTTGATCTTGTAATATTTGATGAAGTGCATAGGACTGTTGGTGATTATGCATACTCTACAATTGCTGAAAAATTTGAAACCTCTTCAGCTCGAATTATTGGAATGACTGCTACTCTTCCAAGTGAAAAAGAAAAAGCAACTGAAATTCTAACCAGACTTAGAATTTCAAGTGTAGCTGAGAGAAATGAAGAGAGCCCTGATGTTAAACCATACATTCAGGAAACTAACACTGAATGGATTAATGTAGAACTTCCAGATGAATTAAAAGAAATTCAAACGTTATTGAAATTATCCCTTGATGAAAGATATGATTCTCTGAGAAAAAATGGTATTAATTTATCCTCTCAACAATCTCTTTCTGCATTATTGAGAATTAGACAATTTGTGTTGAATCAAAATAGACGTTCAGCAAAACCTCTTTTTACTGCAATTAGAATTCACTATGCTCTAAATATGCTTGAAGTTCATGGCGTAACTCCATTCCTAAAATTTTGTGAGCGTGCCCATGCAAAAAAAGGAATAGGAGTAAAGGATCTATTTGAGATTGATCCTAATTTTACAAGAGCAATTCATTTAGCAAAAGAAGCACAGTCTAATGGGATTGAACACTCAAAAATCCCAAAATTAAAAGAAATCCTTGATTCAGTTCCTGGAAAAGCTCTAATTTTTACCAGTTATCGTGACTCAGTTGATCTGATTTATCACAAACTAATTGAACTTGGTATATCTGCAGGAATTTTAATTGGTAAAGCTGGAGAACATGGACTAAAACAAAAAAAACAAATTGAAACTGTACAAAAATTTAGGGATGGAGTATTTCAGGTACTAGTTGCAACTCGTGTTGGAGAGGAAGGATTAGATATTTCAGAAGTTAATCAAGTTATTTTTTATGATAATGTTCCTAGTTCTATTCGATTTGTTCAAAGAAGAGGACGAACTGGACGAAAAGATACTGGCAAACTAGTAGTATTGATTGCAAAAAATACTATAGATGAAACATACTATTGGATAGGAAAAAGAAAGATGGCTGCAGCTAAATCTATGGGAAAACAAATGACCAAAGTATTAGAAAAAAACAAGGGCATTGAATCTCAAAAATCTGGTTTGGATGTATTTTTTTAGTTTTTGTGTTTGATGTTTTTATTAATAATTAATTGCTTTTTTTGAATCACTTTATTTTTCATACTTGATTCTAGATGATGAATACTGCTATTTTTAGCGACAAGTAGATTTTCTAATCTAACATCAAATTGATTTTCAAGAAAATTCTCTATTCCTTTTATCCCTCCCTCAATTTCTAAATTCTCCAATGATTCTTTTGCTAAATTATTAATTGACTTTTCTAAATATTCTAAAATTTCATCTAACATTTTATCTGTAAGTGTCAAGGAATTATCCTAATCTTTTGATAATATGGTATCCAAACTCTGTTTTAACGGGTTCAGATGTTTCACCAATTTGTAGTTTGAATGCTACATCCTCAAATGGTTTTACCATCATTCCTTTAGTGAAATACCCTAAACTTCCATCTTTTTTGCCACTGCCTGTATCGATTGAGAGTTCTCGTGCTAGTTTTCCAAATTTTTCACCACTTTTTATTTTCTCTAAAATTGCAAGTGATTCACTTTGTTTTTCAACTAGGATGTGTGAACATTTTATCTTATTTGACAATGTGATTTTCCATTTTTTCTGTTTCTTAATTGTTGGGGTATTTGATCTTAAACACTAAATTTATGAATACATGTTAAGAGCAGAGAATGATATCTAGATGAGTTTTGAACCTATTCTGTATTTAGGCATTCTAATCATTGCAGCTAAACTACTTGGTGAGTTAATGCATAGGATAGGCCAACCCACTATCATAGGTAATGTCCTTGCAGGAATAATTGTTGGTCCTGCATTACTTGCATTAGTTGATCCAATTGATGCAATTGATCTTTTCATATCTATAGGCGTATTCTTTTTGTTCTTTTTAATTGGGTTGGAAGAAATTGACTTGCCCGGATTATTCCGTGTACTTCGAGGAAGATTATTTGTAGGCTCTGCAATTGGATTCCTTATCCCATTCTTTGCAGCAGGTCTATTCGCATTATCATTTTCTGATATGAATTTGATAAAGTCATTTGCAATTGCAAGTGTAGTTGGGGCATCAAGTTTAGGAGTTACTGCAAAAGTTTTAACAGATCTTGGAAAACTACGTTCTACAATTGGGTTAGAAATTTTTACAGTTACTGCAATAGTAGAATTTATTGCAATTATTTTTGTCAGTGTAGTGATTCAGATTGGAAATAATGCAAATCAATCCCTTGAGATTATAGATATTGGTTGGCTTTTTGTAAAGATGATTGCCTTTTTTGTCATAGCAGGACTAGTCTCTGTATTTGTTTTACCACGATTTTTCCGATTGATCAAAAGTCATCTACGTGTACAACAAGTATACTTTGGAATTGTAATTGGAGTTATTTTGCTTGTTGCATATTTTGCAGAACTGAGTGGGATTCATGGTGCGATAGGGGCACTGATGTTGGGAATTGCAGTATCTCGAATGAATAAAGAAGAATATTTAGAAATCTCAAAAAATGTTCATGCAGTTGGATATGGGATTTTCATACCAATTTTCTTTGCAGGAATTGGGTTACACTTTACTTTTAGTTTTGTAGAATTACCAATATGGATAATTGTTGGAATGCTTGCAATAATTATTGGCGTAAAGTTTGTTGGCTCATATATTGCAGTAATTATAGCAAAAATGAGACCTGCAACTACTGTTGCGTTTGGTGTAATGTCTAAAGGTGCAGTTGATCTTGCTCTAATGTTGTCGCTTTTAGGCGTGGGAATAATCGATAAACCCATGTTTTCATTATTGGTTTTTGGAACTTTGATTACAATGGTGGTATCAAGTGTTGAGTTACAACGTAAACTACGAAAAATAGTCCAAGTAAAGGTTGGAACTTTAGAATTAGGTTTACTCCCTGGGTTTTTCCGTAGAGTAGTATCTGATTACACTGCAGAACAAGTCATGGATAAAGAATTTTTAAAAATATCTGCTGATACTACTTTGAATGATTTCTTAAACTCAAATGATGTTAATTCAAAATCTGTTTTTATTGTATGTGATGATGAAGATAACCTTGTAGGTTTAATTTCACAAAAAGAAATCAAGAAAATCCAAAAGAAAAATCATAATTTATTTAAAATTAATGATATAATGTATAGAAAATATCATACTGTGGCATCTAGTGAACAAATTTTTACTGTCATTCAAAAAATGAATTCACACCCATTTGATATAATTCCTGTAATTGATGATACAACCTCCAAACAAATTTTGGGTGTTGTAACTGGAAAAAATATTATGCAATTATTAATTAAAAAAGAAGAAAAAGATACAACCTAATTTAATTTTAGAATCAGTATAAATTGTTTATTTTATTCCCCAACTAACTTTGTTATTGGGAATAAATTTTAAAAATGGTGCTTCATTTTCATCCCAAGGTTCTTTTCTTACCCATTCAAATTTTTCATAAAAAATTTTATAAAATTTTTTAAATTCTAAACCATTTTCAATAATTTCTGTTTTTCCTTGAACACATAACGCCTTGTGTTCCCCTGATTTGTAAATGTCAATTACAATACTTGTATTGGGATTTAATTTGATATTCTTGAGTGTTCTTGTTTTGTAATCTGTAGCAACTATTATTGTATTATTTTGATGTACAAATGACACTGGTTTTACATGTGGAATATCATCATGAGATGTGGCAATTCTTGCTTCCTCTAATGAATTTAGAAAATCTTTTTCTTTTTGATTAAATTCAATCAACTGAAAATTCGTTCTCTTATTTCTGGAATATGTTTGTATACTAAATCTCTGACTTTAATTTGATCCTCTTTAGTTGGTGTCTCTTTTTGTGCACTAAGAATTGCACCACTCATTCCAAGTGCCATCCCCATAATGATTCCGTATACGAACTCTTTGGGATTTTCTACTTTTAACACCCCTTTGTTTTCAGTGATTTCTTCTAAATATGCTGGAATTGTTGCTACAGCACCATTAATTGTTTGAAGTATTATTTCCTCCAATTCTTTTTCATTCATGTGACCACTCAATGTGAATTCTTAATAAATTAGCGCCTAAGATTTTTAATCTATGTTTTATGAGTGGATTCATGTTTTCCTTTTTTACAACAAATGAGGCAAATGCTGCACTTCCTGATGTAATAAAAAAATTTGAAAATGCTTTAGCAAAAAGAAACGAAATATCCAAACTAGAAAAAGAAATGCAAATGAGTCTCTCTACTGCAAATTCTTTTGAAAAATATGTTAATCTAAAACAAAAACTAAATTCCGCAATGACTAAATTTTATGAATCAGTTGAAATCTTAGAAAATACTGGAGTTGTTGTGAAAAGTATTGAACAAGGATTACTTGATTTCCCTTCAAAGAGATTTAATGAGGAAGTTTGGTTATGTTGGAAACACGGTGAAACTGTGATAAAATTTTGGCATGAAAAAGATTCTGGGTTTATGGGTAGAAAACCCATAGAAGTAAGTGATGAATCATTAGTATAATTTTGGTATTACATTTTTAAAATTTACTAGTTCTTTTTTTATCTCTACAAATTCCACAAAGATATGTTTTTTTAAATAAATCTAATTCTTTTTTAAATAGATCAGTTTCGTAATACTTTTCTCCTGTAACCAATCCTCCAGGAACTTTTTTGTTACAATTAGTGCAGTAAATTTCTACATTAAATTTTATCTTATTTTCATTTTCTGAAATTTTTCCAATCCTCACAAGCGTATTTTATTTCATTTTCATATAAAGAATGACTACAAACCAAAACTCATGAATATTATACTGAAAAATTGATATTGTTTTTGATGCTTTCTGTATGGTTTAGAGTGATCAGAGTCCGATTTCTCCTAGCATCTGTAATTGCAGTATCTGTCGGTTTATCTCTTAATTGGTGGATAAATCACACAATTAACCCATTTGATGCATTATTGACATTTGCAGGAGTTATGGCACTTCATGCAAGTGTAGATTTACTAAATGATTTTTGGGATTTTAAACGAGGAATAGATGCCAAAACCACTCGAACTAAAATGAGTGGTGGAACTGGTGTGTTGCCTGAAGGATTACTCAAACCATCATCTGTGTATCGTGCAGGAATTGCATCTTTGATAATTGGTACTATTATTGGTGGTTACTTTGTAGTTACAGATGGAATAATTATTGCAGTGATTTTAGGATTTGCGATACTATCTATCTATTTTTACTCTACTAAAATTGTAGATTCTGGATTAGGTGAATTTTTTGTTGCAGTAAAAGGTGCTATGATAGTTATTGGTGCCTTTTTTATTCAATCAGGACAAATTACTTTAGAATCTATTCTTGCAGGAATTGTAGTTGGTTCCTTATCATCATTAGTGCTTTTCATTGCATCATTTCCTGATCATGACGCTGATAAATCTAAAGGACGAAAGACTTTGGTTATTGTAGCTGGAAAAGAAAAAGCTGCAAAATTATTTTGGATTTTTCCACTAGTATCATACTGTACAATAATTATTGGTGTGTCTACAAATCTATTTCCAACTATATCCCTAATTACATTTCTTAGTATCCCCTTAATTATAAAATCAGGAATTGGATTGAATAAAAATTATGATTCAGTTGAAGAACTGGTTCCATTCATGTCTTCGACTTTGTTGTTTAGTAGAGTTACAGGTGTATTGTTTGTAATTAGTATACTGATTGGATTGACACTTTAGACATAAATTTAACAACAATTGAGAATCTATATGATTTCGGGATTTGCAACATCTGAAGGGACTCATAAATTTGCCCAAAATTCAGGCGTGAATTTAGAAAATTATCGTGAATTTGCAAATCTACATCTTTCAAATGTTGGAATTGGTACCTACCTTGGAGATGCTGATACTAAAACTGATGAATTAGTTAGAAATGCTGTCAAACAATCTATTCTTTCTGGCATCAATGTTATAGATACTGCAATTAATTATAGATCTCAAAAAGCAGAACGTTCAGTAGGTAAAGCCATTTCTGAATTAATTCAAGATGGAAAAATTTCACGTGATCAGATATTTCTTAGTAGTAAAAATGGATATGTTACAAATGATGCTGATGTAAATTTGGGGTTTTGGGAATATGTTAAAGAGGAATATTCTCAAAAAGGAATTATCAAAGAAGGTGACGTAACTTCTGGATACCATTGCATGACTCCTACTTATCTTTCTGACCAACTAGATCGTAGTTTAAAGAATTTAGGATTAGACTGTGTTGATTTAATGTATCTACACAATGGAATGGAGGGGCAAATTAAAGATGTTTCAAAAGAAAAATTCTTAGAAAATTTAAAATCTGTTTTTGAATTGTATGAGCAAAAACGCGATGAGGGTAAAATTAAATTTTATGGAATGGCAACTTGGGAATGTTTTAGAGTTTCAAGTGATAATCCACAATATCTTTCACTTGAAGAAACTGTTAGTATGGCCAAAAAAATTGGTGGTGAACATCATGGTTTTAGATTTATTCAATTACCATTCAACATGCATTATGATCAGGCATTACTTGGAAAAACTCAATTATTGGATAATCAAAATATTTCTGTATTAGAGGCATCTGTAAAATTGGGAATTGGTGTATTCACCAGTGTTCCATTTATGCAAGGACGATTACTCCAACCTGGAACAATGCCTGAGTTTGGTGAATTGAAACCTTCACTACGTGCTTTACAATTCATTCGCTCATCTCCTGGAGTTTTAGCTCCTTTAATTGGACAAAAATCATCTGAACATGTTTCTGAAAATCTTGAAATCATGAAAATCCCCTCATTATCTGATGATGAGTTCTTGGCTTTAGTCAAGAAATTAACCTCATAACATTATTTTCATATCCTCATACTTGGAATCCTCTAGAACGATTAAATGTGGTATTCATAGGGTGACAACGTAATTGTCAGATAAGATTTATGATTATGCAAAAATATGTGAATCCGTTTTTACTATTGATCCTAAAATTAGATTTGCAGGAGTGATTAATGAAAGGGGACGACTAGTTGCTGGTGGAATGAAGGCAAATGTTGAGCCTTTAGAAACTGAGAAAGATGATGAAATGATTTTCATGGAACTTGCATTACGTGTAAAAATGAGAAAAGAATTTGACAAACAACTAGGTCCAGTAAATTTTGCTATGGCTTCTCGTGAACGTGCTATTGCAATTAGTGTGATAATTAATGAAGATATACTGTATGTTGTATCTGAACCTGATGCCGATTACGGTGTACTTCCAAAAAAAATCATTAAAATTGTTAACTCTTAGTTAATTTATTCTACTAATTGTATTATTTCTAAGAAATAATTACTCAATCTATAAATAGAATTTACATATGGAAAATTTGTGCCAGTAGATCCAGTTTGTGGAATTGAGCTTGATGAAGATTTAGCATTACCCCATGAATACAAAGACAAAAAACTTTATTTTTGTTGTGATGGCTGTAGAAAACTTTTCATCAAAAAACCTGGCAAGTTCAAAAAAAATATTTAGATTGGAAATGCTCCACACATTCTACAAAATTTAGATACACCCACATCATGTTTACAATAAGGACATGTGTTTTCTGCATTAGAATTAGTTGGAGCACCAAACAACTTTTTAAAAATTTCATAGTAATACATTGATTCTCTACTCCTAATGATTACCCCATCTTCTTTTTCAGTAGTTAATTTTGATTCAATAAATTTCTCTTCAACAATTACTGAATTAAATAACTCTGTTAATCCTGAAGTTCCTGCACCTTCTTGCATTGGTGATTTTACTCTCCATGTAATTTGTTGTGGAATGTATTTCTCAAATGTCTTACGTAAAATCCATTTTCCGTGTCTTTTTTCTTTTTCATTTTTTACTTTGAGATTTGCTGGAATTTTTTTTGCTAGTTCAATAACTGACTCTTCTAGGAATGGTGATTCTATGGAAATGCCCATTGATTTTCCAATCTTTTGTGTTGGAAAATGCATTACTGAGCACACTCTCTTGATTTCAGATTCTAACTCCTCTTCTGGTTTGTTTATTAGAAAACTATACCCTGCAAACAATTCATCTGCCCCATCTCCTGTGATAATTGATTTCTCTCCCTTCTCTTTTGCCCATTTTATTGCTAGATACATTACTACATTATTACGAATTTCAATATCGTTAAAATTTTTTAAAATCTTGATTGTTTCTTTAACTCCTTCAAGAATTTCTGCAGTCTTTACGTTGTGAATTGATAATGGTAATCCCATTTCATTTGAAATCATTTGACAATACGTTAGATCTGTTGATACAAAATCTTCTGCAATTACTGCAACTGCTTTTGGCTTTCTATGTTTTAAAAAATATGCTATGATTGAACTATCCAACCCACCTGATAATGATATTAAATTTGATTTACACGAATTACATGATTCTTCTAACACTTTGTAAATATTCTTGGAAATTTCATCCAACACTCCTGCTTGGATTTGAAATTAAAATAGCTATGCCTAATGATTTATTCTTAGATATTTTTTTAGTGCTGTAAACTTTAAATTCATTATAGAATCTTTGTGAATCAATGTTATTACCTGCTGAGATTGAATCTAAAAATCTAATCCCCGCATTACGTGCAATTCTTGCAAAAAAACTAGCTGAGGATCATGATATCCGAGAAGATGAAATTTCAAAGATGCTTGGAGTAACACAAGCTGCAATTAGTAATTACATTCGTGGTACACGAGGTGACCCATCATTAATTGCAAAACTATTAGCAGAAAAACAAGTTGCGATTTTAATTAATGATCTTTGTGATCATCTTTCATCTGATATGGCATACACTCCATCTAGTCTTTCAAAATTTATTGGTCTTTGTAATTACATTAAATCTAGTTTATTCATTTGTGAGATTCATCATACTTTAGAATCTGATATTGATGAACAAGTATGTAAGGAATGTGAAAACATGCTTCTCAAAGGTCCTGGAACCGTTTACTGAATTTTATTTAAAATAATCTCCACAGTTGATGTCATATTTCCTATACCTGCAGCTTCAACTGTGTCTAAAGTAATTTTTTCAACTTTAGAGTTACCAATTAACATTTTTTCTGTAATAATATTTGCAACTGCAACTGCATTTGGAATTGAATTACCTCTTGCTCGAAGGACTACTTTATTTTTACTCCCAAACGCTGAAAGTACATCTATAGCTGTTTGCATTACAGGGTCATATCCAATATTTATGATGGCATCTTCAGACTTTTCGGTCTGCTCTTGACCACCTTGTTCATTTACTTCGTCCATGAGCATTGATTAATGATTAGAAAATTTTTGTTCTTTTAAGTTTTATCGACGATTGATTCATTTTTGGAAATAATCAATTGGAATGTTTTGATAATCCCCATTTGGAAGAACCCTTCTAATTGTGATTGGGATCACTCTTTGTTCTAATTCCTCCATTGAAATATCCAAGGATATTCTTGCATTTTTTGGAATCGGAATGAATGGTGGTGCTCCTAGAGATAATTGTAAAGCTCTTGCACCCATAATTCTTGCTTTTTCAAATCTAGTTAGTGTTGGAGGCCCAATTGTAATTTTATTTTTTTCACAAGGAATTTCTACTGGATCATGTTCATCTATTTTTTCAACAACCTCTCTTTCTTGAATTTCTAAGATTTTTTTCTCTAGATTTTCTTGTTCTTTTTCTGTTAAAGGTTCAGCATCTACTTTTTTCTCAATTAATTTTCGGTAAGCATCTAATGCTTTGTTTAATCCAACATTTTCTTGGGATTCTGTTTCAGCTTCAACTGAATCAACTAATTCAGCCTCTTTGACTTCGACTTTTTTAACCTCAGACAAGTACGAAAATTCTCTTAAAACGTTATATAATCTAATCAGTTTAAAATACAAATTGAATGAACTTTCAGTCTCCAGAAAACAACTAATTTTAGAAATTCGTGGGAAAGCAAAAATTTCATGTGATCTGAAACGTCATCTTTCTCCAAGAACTGTTGGAATTATGATGAGATCTTTACCATTGGAGGGACATGCTCATCTATTAGGACAAAGTATTGTATATTTTGAAACTAGTATTGATTCTGGAATTGAAAGGGCTAAATCTGAATTTAAAACAGGTGATGTGGCATTTTTGCCATCAACTGGCAGTGTTTGTTTTTTCATAAAGGATGTTGTTTCTGGAAAGACAATGACGCCAATTGGAAAACTAGTAGGTAACATTGATGCATTAAATGATATTAAATCTGGAGATGTATTTTCTATCTATGAAGAAACTGATTGATACAAATGATGTCCCGAATAACCGCCAACTCGTTTTACAGTTCCTTTGTTTAGTGATTCTTTAAGAAATGCGTTAGCTGCAGAAATTTTAACTCCTACTTGTCTTGCTAAATCTTGAACTGTAATTACTTTGGAATTTTGAATAATTTTCATTGCTTGTTGTTCGTTTACCATAACAATAATTTCTGCTCTTTTAGGGCCACCCTCACCTTTCTTTTTCTTTGAGTCTTTCTTTTCTGGTTTGGCAGTTTTTCCACCACTTGGTTTTTTTCCTCCACCCATAAATTGTGACTAAAATATTCCTCTTATAAACGATGAACCCTTTTTTGAATTATTTGATTAAAGAAAAAAATCACTTTTTCAAATATAAATAACATCTTGATTGTTTGATAATATGGGTATTGTATCAAAAGGTGCAAAATGTAACGTAGATGGGTGTGATCAAGACGGTGCTCGTTCTCTAAATACTACCAAAGTTGAAAATGCAGGACTTAGAGTTACTGCGGTAGGTAAAAAATCTGTTCTATGTAAAGAACACTACAAAGAATGGAAAAAAGAATCTAAAGATGATAGAGATCTAGAACGTGCTCGTTATGACAAGTTTTAATTTTTCTTTTTAAATTTTGTTTGCTGGATTTTTGAAATAATCTTCACTTAATTTGTCATATAGTTTACCTATTTTTTTATAGATTCTTTTTGGTTTTCTTAATTTTTGATTACTTAATACGTATAGTGCAAGAATTGGAAATGCAATTGTTGCATCTGCATAAACTGTAACCATTCCTTCATGAGCATGTTGAACTTTTCCCCAACTTTTTCCTTCTTGTAATGTAGCCCCTGACAACCCTCCTGTATCTGGCCGTGCATCAGTAATCTGAATGATATAGTCTTGTCCTCCATCATTTCTTCTTAAAATTTGATCTAACAGTGGACCTGTTTGCTGAGCTGTATTTTTTGGAACCCCTCCACCTAATTCTAAAATCCCTGACTTTTTTGAATCATAAACAATTGCTGCTTGTTCTAAGATCTCTCTGACAAAATCTAGATTGTATTTCTTTCCTGCTAATCTATGCACTGCCAAATTCAAAGCTAGTGAAGAGTCTTTAATCGTAGAAACATACACTGGAACATCATACTCGTAGGCTGTTGTTATGAAACTTTTTTCAGGAAATTTTGCTTTTTCTTTACTAATCTTTCCCATTAAATTACAAAATTCTGCAGTTGTAAATGACTCATCTGGAAAGTCTTTACCAAACATTTTTTGAATAATTTGATCTTCAACTTCTAGAGTTTCATAAAATTTAATGTAGACATCTCTAATTCTTACAATTTCATTTTCAAATAATTTCATATCATCTACATTAAAACTACCTTGTTTGACTGGAAGTCCCCAAGCAAAATGATCTTCGTGATATACATTAGCACCTGTTGTGACAATCCAGTCTACAAACCCTCTTTCAATTAATGTCTTAATTATCCCGCCAAACCCTACTGGTGTCATTGCACCTGCAACTGTAAGACAGATTGTTACATCTTCTTCAATCATTTTTGCATAAAGTTTTGCAGCCTCCCCTAGTTGTCTCCCATTAAATCCTGAACTTGCAAACACATCAACTAAATCCTCTATAGTCATTTTTGGATCTAATTTTATGTGGGGAATATCTTTACCATGAAATTTGTGTGGATCCACTTTTGAAAAATAGATTCCTGTTGTAAATAATACTTGCGCAAAGAATTTTCAATGTTTATTTTTTTCCAGAATTTAATGAAAATATCATTTATGTATGAATAATTTGTAATGTTATTACATGAAAATCGTTGATTTACATGATCCTAGTAGAGTAAACAAATCTCCTGATGATGTTGAGGTGTTATTTTCTTCAGGACATTTTATTCAAGATGAGTTTAAAATCTCTCGAGTTGAATTGCGCTTATACTGTGAAAGAACTGATGAGAAATTAGGTGTTTATTCTTTGATCACCTCTTTTGTTGAGACTGACAATGGTTCAGTTGAAATGATTTATGATGAAGGATTTCGTGGAGAAAACTCTCTTTCAAGATCTGTTCAGTTTTTAACATCAAATTTGGGCATCTCTGGCTTAATTTTACGTTCAGTAATTTCTTTACGTGGAACAAAATAATTATCAATTATTTAATCTAAATTTTATTTTTTTAATTAATTCTTTAATCGGTATTTAGAATATCTTGTAAATGTGGATATTCCTCCACCCAAAATTTTTGATTGACACACTCCCATTCATAAAACATGAATGCTTGTTTACCTGATTCAGAATATTTTTCATTTAATACTACAACTTGATTTATTATATTTTCCATTTCTGATTGTTGTTCAGCTAAATACCTTAAACGATGTTCTGCCTCTAAAATCCCTTCTTTTAATTTAATTTCAAAGTATGATTGTGGTTTTGCATCCATACAAGAGTATTCTATAATCTCATCATACTGTAATTGTAATTCTTCAACTCTTTGTTTATCTAGTTCAAATTCTGTAATTTGCTCATTACTATCATTCACATCTGTTGTCCCTACATTATCTTGTGTTGTTGTCTCCTCCACATCTTGTATTATCACTTCCTCATCATCTTGTGTTATTACTGCTAATACAACCACTACACAACTAATCAATGTCATTACTAGAAGAGTATTTTTCTTCATTGGACTTTAAAATCTCCTAGCAAACTTAAGGTTTTTCTAAATTTATTAGATGCAATTTTCATCATTTTGACAAACTAATAGTTCATAAGTAAAACCATCAATCGGGTAAATATGCGAATATTACAGCTACATTGTGATAGTATAGAGTATACTCCGACAAAAAAAGAGATCAAATCTGCAGAAGATATAGAAAATCCTGAAACAGTTAGACTAGAAGAAGTTGTAGTCGCATTTGTTGCAATGGAGGATGGTGATGATTCTTCAGTGGCTCAAAATGCTATATCCCAAATAAAAAATTCAATGGATAAAATAGGTTGTAAAAAATTACTGCTATACCCATACGCTCATCTTAGTTCTAATCTTGCAAAACCATCTGTTGCAATAA
>JAPYTM010000003.1:0-4097 GCA_029941825.1 Candidatus Nitrosopumilus sp. | reverse complement strand
CTATACCCATACGCTCATCTTAGTTCTAATCTTGCAAAACCATCTGTTGCAATAAAATTACTTCAAGAGATGGAGGATGATTCATCTGATTTTGAAATTACTCATTCTCCCTTTGGTTGGACAAAATCTTACAAAATACAAGTAAAAGGACACCCATTAGCTGAGAGTTCCAAAGTAATTACAAAAGACTCTTCTGGAATTCCTGATAAAGAACTTACATCTGATGCACTAAAAGGTGAATCAAAGATTCGCTCTTATTGGAAAATAATGTCTCCTGATGGAAACCTAGTAAATATTGGTGACTTTGATTTTAAAAATCATAAAACATTAGAAATTTTAGCAAAATATGAATCTGCAAAACAACGTAATGCTGATGTTCCTCCACCTCATGTCGCATTGATGAAAAAATTAGGTATTTCAGATTATGAACCAGCTTCTGATTCTGGCAATATGAGATTCTTTCCCAATGGACGTTTAATAAAATCATTAATTGAAAGATATGTCACTGACCGGGTCAAAGAGTACGGTGGTTATGAGGTTGAAACACCAATCATGTATGATTCTGAACATCCTAGTATGGTTAGTTACTTTAATCGATTTCCTGCAAGACAATACAATATTGATTCAGATGGAAAAAAACTCTTTTTGAGATTTGCTGCTTGTTTTGGACAATTCTTAATGGCAAATCAATATCAAATGTCTTACAAAAATTTACCATACAAACTCTATGAATTAACAAGGTATAGTTTCAGACGAGAACAATCTGGTGAACTTGTTGGTTTGAGACGACTTCGAGCCTTTACTATGCCTGATTGTCACGCATTTTGTAAAGATATGACACAAGCAACAGATGAGATAAAGAAAAGATTTGAATTATCTCAAAGTGTTCTTCATGAATTAGGAATAGATGAATCCGACTATGATATGGCAATTAGATTCACTGAGGACTTTTACAATGAACACAAATCTGTAATTGAAGAACTAGTAAAAAAACATGGAAGACCAGTACTCGTTGAAATGTGGAAAGAAAAATTCTTTTATTTTGTTTTGAAATGGGAGTTTAATTTTATTGATAATCTCAAAAAAGCATCTGCACTATCTACAGATCAAATTGATGTGGAAAATGGTGAACGATATGGTATTGAATTTGTTGATGAGAATAATACCAAAAAACATCCTATAATATTACACAATTCCCCTAGTGGTGCAATTGAAAGAATCATTTACGCATTATTAGAAAAAGCTGCAAAGGATTCAAAGGAGGGGCGAAAACCCCAATTACCTTTCTGGCTTGCACCCACACAAGTTAGAATTATTCCTCTAAATGAAGAATTTTATGACTTTTGTGAAACCCTATCTACTAAAATTTCATTTAATGAAATTCGTGTAGATGTTGATGATAGAAATGAAAGCATTGGAAAGAGAATTAGTATTGCAGAAAAAGAATGGATACGATACATTTTGGTAATTGGTGAAAAAGAGGTAAACTCTGAGAATCTGAGCATTCGTGACAGAACAACAGGAAAAGTCGTAGAGTTATCTTTTGAAAATTTCTTAAATGAAGTTAAAGAACAAACAAAAGGAAAACCTTTCAGCACTTTGAATTTACCAAAATATCTCTCAAAACGACCACAACTAATGGTGTAGATTATGAGTTATCTTGATTTATTCATGAACAAAAATCCGTTGATTACCTCATCTGGTGATGATTCTGAACCTATAGCAACTGTATTTGGTATTCCATTTGATTCAACTCATTCATACAAACCTGGATGTAGATTTGGACCTGATGTAATTCGAGATTCATTTAACAATATTGAGGTATTTCATCCAGAACTTAAAGTGGATTTAGAAACTGCGAATATTGAAGATTTAGGGAACACTCGTCATACTGTAGTTGCATCTGAAATGATTGACATGGTAAAAAAAATTACTACAGAATTAGTTGCAAAACAAAGACAACTATTCATTTTGGGTGGTGAACATTCCATTACTTATGGCACATACACTAGCTTTCCAAAAGAAACAGGCTATGTTGTATTTGATGCCCATTATGATTTGAGAGAGGAATTTGCTGACATCAAACTAAGTCATGCATCATACCTTAAACGAATTGTTGAGGAAAGAGGTGCTGAAAATATTCTACATGTTGGTGCTCGGGCATTTGTACAAGAAGAGTTACAATTTCTTACAGAAAATAACATCAAAACAATATCTGATAGAGAAATTCGTGATGGACAAGGACCTCAACTTTTAAAAGATTATGTTTCTACTTTTGATACAATTTATTCTAGTTTTGATCTTGATGTATTAGATCCTGCATTTGCACCAGGTGTTGGCAATCCCGAAGCTGCAGGTATTACATCTAGAGAATTATTTGATTTGATTTACTCTTTTAAAGAAACCAAAGTTACTGGTGTTGATTTAGTAGAACTAAACCCCTATCATGATAATGGTGCAACAGCCTCTCTTGCTGCAAAAATAATGTCTACTATGATTGCTATGAATTTATCTCAAAATCAATAAAACTCTGATTTGCTAAATTCATTAATTTCAAACTTTTACTACTAATCACTTTATTAGCTAGTACTCTGGGGGTATCACGTGTTAAATAATCTTCGAGACACTCTCAAACCTGCACTTGAAAAAATGGGTAAAGGATTTGCAGCAACTGGACTATCTCCAAATTTTTGGACAGCAGTGGGTCTTGGATTTGCATTACTATCTGCTATAGTTTATGGATTGGGAATTGAATTTGGATTAATCATTGGTGGTGTTTTGTTATTGGTTTCAGGATTTTTTGATGTGGTTGATGGTCAAGTAGCAAAGGTCACTGGAAAAACCTCAAAAAAAGGCTCATACATTGATTCAATGTTTGATAAGATTGCAGAAACTGTAATATTTTTGGGAATTTTAGTTGGTGGGTATGCCGAACCATATTTGGTATTTCTTGCAATCACTCTATCATTATTGGTAAGTTATGCTAGAGCAAAGTCTGATATCATTAATGTAAAACTACAAGGAATTGGAATAGGTGAACGTGCAGAGAGATTGTTGGTAATTGCAATGATTGGAATTATTGGATTTATGGATTATGCCGTTATCATAGTTGTAATAATTGCGGGAATTACTTTAATTCAAAGAATGATTGTAACTACAAAAAACATTAAAGAAGACTAACGAAGTTTTCCACGTTTTCGTCTACTATCTGCAGATCTAATTTTTAAAATCTTGAAATGAATTGCACATGAAATACAGTAATGTTTCAAAACTGTTGGTGATGCAATGTATGCTCCTTGTGCACGTAATTCTTTTGCTAATGTATGTTCTACAAGATTTAATTTGGAAGTAACTTTCTTTGCTTTATCTTTTGGAACTGTTTGTCCACAGTTTGTACATTGTACTGTACCTGAAGATCCCTTACCTCCTTTTGTACGACCCCTACTTGCACGCTTAAGTGGCATGAATCTGAACTAATTCGCCTACTTATATTCTTGTAGAAATAAACCTGTTTCTACTTATATCAGAATTTTTCTAGTTTTAACCAAATTTCAAGTATGTATGAGATGTTTGAAAATCTAATGAGATCATTAATCTTGTTTACTGTTGACCTTGATCCGAAGGGAAAAATGACATCATAATACACGTCGTGTTAATTTAGTATAATGAAAAATAATGCCCTATGAAAAATAAACCACATTAGCCCATCAACACCATATAATAACTCGATTTTATGATACCCATTCATGGATGAATCCTTAACTACATACGATAAATTGAATGAAGATATTCAATTTACTGAAGAAGAAACAAAAGAACTTTTGAGTCTAAATGAAAAAGAAATATTGGTTTTGATTCTTTCTGAGATGAAAAAGCAAACTGCATTATTATCAAAAGTTAAGCAAAAAATCTAGTGAAATTATTGTGGTAAATTCATCATTAGATAATGTGAATGAATTATTACGATTAGTATGTGGCGACAAACCTCGATTAGAAGATATACAACGAAGACTAGAAAATGGACAGACATTATATAATTCAGATAATAATTATTTACAACAATTAGTAAATCAACATGGTGGAGAAATTCAAAAAAT
>JAPYTM010000002.1:34430-35097 GCA_029941825.1 Candidatus Nitrosopumilus sp. | reverse complement strand
TAGCAGCTCCAGTAAAGAAAGGAGATCCAGGAGCTCCTGCAGCTTCTGCAACAACTACAACAGATGCACCAGTAGTGGATGAGAAAAAAGAAGCTCCTGCAGCAACGGAGAAAAAAGAATAGGTGTTTTGAATGGGAGATCCAAAATATCCACGTAAAGTTTGGAGAAAGCCAAAGAGACCTCTTAATTATGAATTAAAAATGGAGGAATTAAAAACTCTAGGTACATTTGGATTAAGAACTAAAAGAGAATTATGGAAGGCACATACAGAATTATCACGTGTTAGACATCAAGCAAGATCATTACTTGCATTAAGACAAGAAGTTAGAGCTGAAAAAGAACCAATTTTAATGAAATCTCTTGCTAGAATAGGATTAGTAAGTAGTGATGCAACATTAGATGATGTACTTAACCTAAATGTGGATGATTTACTTTCACGAAGATTACAAACTATTGTTTCAAAAAAGCTTGGATTCAAAACACCATATCAAGCAAGACAAGCAGTAATTCACGGACACATTATGATTGGTGAAAGAAAAATCGATATTCCATCATACACAGTTCAAATAGATGAGGAAGGCAGTATTCATTTTTCACCTGAATCAAAGATTCCAAAAATGCTTGAAAAAACAAAATCAGAAGAACCAACAGAGGCAACTGCTGAAGG
>JAPYTM010000002.1:0-34330 GCA_029941825.1 Candidatus Nitrosopumilus sp. | reverse complement strand
AGCAACAGAGGCAACTGCTGAAGGAGCAACAGAGGCAACTGCTGAAGGAGCAACAGAGGCAACTGCTGAAGGAGCAACAAAAGATGAGAAGACTTCAACAAAATAATTAAAAAAATAAGTTTATCAGTAAATAACCCCAATTATCAAAGAGAATAGTTATGTGTTCAATTATCGGCTACTCTGGAAAAGAAGTTGCAGCACCCATCATTGTAAAGGGGCTTAAAAGAATGGAGTATAGAGGATACGACAGTGTTGGAATTGCAACAGAATCAGATAATCAAATCGAATTAAAAAAAGGAATTGGAAAAGTAAATGAAGTAAATTCAAAAATTCAACTAGACACATTGCCAGGAAAAGTAGGGATTGGCCACACTAGATGGGCAACTCATGGAAAAGTTACCGATGTTAATGCACACCCACATCCAAGTAATTCTGGAAAAATTGCAATAGTACATAATGGAATTATAGAAAATTTTGAAGAATTAAAAAAGGAATTGGAAAGTGAAGGGTATAATTTCAAAAGTGAAACAGACAGTGAAGTTATTGCAAACTTGTTACAAAAAAATTATGAATTAACAGAAAATGTTAAAGAAACAGTAATGAAAACTGTTTCAGAGATCAAAGGAGAGTACGCATTTGTTGCAATGTTTGAAAATGGTCAACTTGCAGCAGCAAGATTTCATGAACCATTAATAATTGGAGTTGGAAAAAATGACGTCTTTTTGTCAAGTGATGTTTTAGGGTTTATTGAATATACAGATGATGCAATTTATATGAAAAGTGGGAGTTTTGTAATTTTAGACAAAGAAAAATTTCAAATTTTAGATTTTGATGGTAACAATGTAAAATATGAAATTACAAAAGTTTCAAAAGAATTTGGTGATACATACAAAGGAGAGTACGCACATTTTACATTAAAAGAAATCTATGAACAACATGAAACAATTTTGAAAGCTGGTGAAAAAACAAATGACGCAATCATAAAAACAGCAGACCACATCAAACATGCAAAAAATACCTACATAACAGGAAGTGGTACAAGTTATAATTCTGCACTTATTGCAAAGCAAATTCTATCAAAATATGCTAAAATCAAGACAGATGCAATTATTTCAAGTGAACTCCGATTTTCACCAGATATCATTGAAGAAAATTCTATACTAATTGCAATATCTCAGAGTGGAGAAAGTGCAGACGTCTTAGATGCAGTAAGAATTGCAAAAGAAGCAAATTGCAAAATCATATCCATCGTGAATTTCCCCACATCATCACTTGCACGCAAATCAGACATAGTGATTGGAATGAATTGTGGACCAGAAATAGGAGTTGCAGCAACAAAGAGTTTCACATCACAGCTTGTAATACTCTACAAAATCGTTCAAAAATTAAGTAACAATAACATCACAATTAATTTTAAAAATTTTGCAAAATCAATTTTGAAAATATTAGAAGATCCCACTAAAATTCAACAAATTGCAAAAGAGTTGAAAGAAATTTCAGATATCTACATTTTAGGTCGAGGAATTAATTACCCTATTGCAATAGAGGCGGCATTAAAACTCAAAGAACTAACATACATTCATGCAGAAGGAATACCAGGCGGGGAATTAAAACATGGACCTCTGGCATTAATGGATTCAAATGTATTTGTAATAGTCATTAATCCAAATGATTCAACATATTCAGACACACTAACAAGTGCAAGAGAGATCAAAACTCGCGGAGCTAAAATTATCGGAGTGTCAGATATAGAAAGTGATATTTACGATTATTGGATTAAGATACCAAAAATAGACGAAGTGTTGTATCCAATTTCAGAAATTATTCCAATTCAATTGTTATCATACTATGCAGCTCTTGAGAAAAACACAGATCCAGATTATCCAAGAAATTTAGCAAAATCAGTTACAGTCAAGTAAATAATCTCCCATATTCTGCTTCAACTAAATCTAAAAATTTTGCAGAGTCATTTCCTGTTTTGAGCATCGATGAAATAATACTACCACCTGCACCAACTCCTTCTTTTGCAAATCCTTCTGAGAATGCCCTTAATCCAGAATAACGTGAATTTTTCAAGCCTGGATCTACTGAAATTATTGGAATATCCACTATATCCTGGACGAGATCTTTGAAATTTGCACTTTCATCATTAGTAATGTATGAAGTTGTTCCAATAGCGGTATTTTCTTCATTAAATCCAATTTTTGACGCAAATGCCAACACTGCACTCATTTGAGTTCCACCAGCTAACATTACTTTAGAAACTCCAGATGCGGAACTAAGCATTCCGGCAACAAAAGGAATCATAGGATCACCTACTTTTGCAACAATACTGTATGGATGATCAGAGTTTATTCGTTTCATTGCAGATTCAACAATTTTATTTTTTAATTCAACAGGATTGTCTGGAATACTAGAACTTACTTTAGCATCATAACCAAATGCTCGTAAAACAGCTAAAGCAGTAGTAGTTCCACCAGGAATACTTTCACCAATAATCAAACAATCAGTTAAAGATGCTAAACTTCGTCCAACAATTCTTCCAAAATCAACTGCATGTGATACCTGAGAATCAGTCATTGCATCTTTAGTTAAAATATTCTTTCCAAAAGATAATCCTGTTTCAATAAAAGGCAATTGTGGTGAAATTTTACTTCCAGCATTAATTGTTAAATGAGGAATGCTTGATGATTCTAAAGCAGTTTTTGTCAATAATCCAGGAGTTGGTTTTCCATCAGGAGTCATGGGAATTTTATCAATTGTTTTACAATATCCATAATGAAGATATTCAGCATCAGCTGGTGGAGTAAATTGAATAGAATTCTTATCAGCACCTGCAAAAGTAATTCCAGGAATTTCACAGGTTTCAGTATAAGAAATTACAAATGAAAAAAGAGATTTTCCAGATTTTATAGATTCAAGGAAATTTTGAGCTCGATCAATATTTCCAAATAGTTTAAAATTTTCCAAAATTTTACTAACCCATCATTTCAATAAACTGTTGCTCAGTTCTTTTTTGCATTATCATGTTAGTAGTTTTTTCTTGACCAATTGTAGATACATCTGAATGTCCATAATTATGCCCAGGATACATAATCAAATCGTCTTCTAATGAATAAAGTACATCAAAAAGACTATGATAGAGTTCTTTTGCACTACCTCCAGGTAAATCTATTCTCCCACAATTTCCAACAAATAGTGTATCACCTGAAAAAAGTTTTCCATCACCAATCAAACAAATACTATCCTTAGAGTGACCAGGAGTATGAAGTACTTTTAATTTTGAATTACCAAAATCTATAAAATCACCATCTTTTACGGAAATATCATATTTTAATTCTGAAAGTTCATGTTGGATAATTGGAGCTTTGGTTGATTCAACCATTGCCTCATTTCCCAATGTATGATCAAAATGGTGATGTGTGTTAACAATGTATTTTACTTTTAGATCATTTTTTTTAATAATTGATTCTAATTCAATTAGATCCCATGAAGGATCTATAATGATTGCATTATTTGTTTCATCATCCTCTACAATGTAAGAAAAATTTTGCATATTTCCAACTTGGACTTGATGTACTTTCAAAGAATTCCCTCTTCAGCTTCAGGTGGAATTCCAATTTTTTCTGCATATAGTTCACCAGTCAAATCTTTTCTCTTAGGAATTCCTTGCTTCATCTTATGGAATGTAACTGTCATGTCACATTTTGTAAAAATATTTGCAGTTTCTCCTGTTTGAGGATCCAATCCAGATGGCACATCTACTGCAAATTTGTAACAGTTTGTGTTATTGATAAAATTAATTGCAGAGGCATATGGTTCTCTAATATCTCCAGTAATTCCCGTACCCAAAATACCATCAATAACCACATCAGGTTTGAAATTAAAGTCAAAAGTGTCACCAGACAATAATTTCACAGAAGGCATTTTTTGTAAGAGGGACCAATTCCAATTACTCTCATCAGTTTTGATTTTATCAGGAGTACCAAGAAGTATCACTGTGACATTTGCACCATAACCAACCAGATGTCTTGCCATCACTAAACCATCACCACCATTATTTCCCAATCCTACAAAAATTAGAATATTTTTTGAGGCTACATTTTCAAGTTTATTTACTAATCGTCGAACTGCAGCAGCTCCTGCATTTTCCATCATAAATTTTTTTAAAAAGCCCATGTCATGGCCTTTGTTTTCAATGTTATACATTTGATCAACTGTAATTTCCATACTTTACATGAAAATCATAACCAAAATAAGAGTTTAGCAAACGGCTTTATCCTAGTTTTCAGACAATGTCAAGCATGACATTAAAGAATGTAAAACCATCACTAAACAAAATTGCAAAATCTCTAGAAAAAGTTCAAGATTCAAGAGAATTTTTATTAAAAAATACAAGAGAAATAATAATTCTATGTAGCAGATCAATTATTGCAGTTCATAAAGGGGAGTTGAAAACAGGGAAAAATAATTTAAAACAAGCGGAGGTACTCTTAAAAAAATATAAGAAAAAAGCAACGGGTCAACTAAGGAGATATTTAATTACCCCTGAACAAGAATTTGTGGAAGCTGCATGTCTTATTGCAATTGTTGAAAAAAAACAAATTCCTTCAGATAAAAAATTATCTGTAATGCCAGAATCATATGTTTTAGGATTACTAGACTGTGTTGGTGAATTAAAAAGAATGGTATTTGATAAAATCAGAATTGGGGATGTTGATGATGCAACAAAAATTTTTGAGATAATGGAAAATCTCTATCTTCATCTTTACACTTTTTCAATGTATGATAAAGTAGTAAAAGAAGCTAGAAGAAAAATTGATGTAAATAGAATTCTTGTAGATGATGTTAGATCTATCATTACAGAAGAACGTAGACGAACTGAACTAATACAAATTTTGCAGAAACTAGAGAAATAATTTTAAAATAATATATGCGGGCGATGGGATTTGAACCCACGTACTCCTAAGAGACTAGCCCCTCAAGCTAGCGCCTTTGGCCAGGCTGGGCGACACCCGCAACAAAATTTTCTTGTATGGTTTTTATAATCCTTGATGATTTTTTGTTCGTATGTTAGTTCCTGTTAGATGCTTTACATGTGGAAATGTAGTTGCCGATAAATTTGAGGATTTTCAAAATAAAATCAAAGCAGGAGAAGATGCAACAAAGGTTCTTGATTCTTTGAAAATGGAGAGATACTGTTGCAGACGAATGCTTTTGACTACTGTAGAATCAATTCAACAAGTAATTCCATTTTATGAAGCAATTGAAAGAAGAAGACAAGAAGTTCAATCTGAACTAGACTAACTTGTCTAAAATTACTTCAATTGAAGGACGTATTCTATACAATAGTAGAGGTAGTAAAACAATTGAGGTAGATGTTGAATCAGATGGAAAATTTCTAGGAAGAGTTTGTGCCCCTTCGGGTGCAAGTGTTGGAAAATATGAAGCAGTGAGTTTTCCAAAAGGAAAACCTGAAGAAAGTCTTAGAATTTTAAAAGAAAATTATCAAAAATTTATCGGATTAGAATCTTCAGATTTAAAATCCATCCACGATACTTTGAAAGGTTTGGATAACTCTGTAAACTATTCAATCATTGGAGGAGCACTAGCTTTTGCAATTACAATTGCATCAACTGAATCAGCATCAAAAGCTGCAGGAGACCCATTGTTTAAGACATTATCATCAGAATCATCATTCAAATTTCCATTTCCGTTAGGAAATATTTTAGGTGGTGGTGCACATGCAGGACCTGGAACTCCAGATATTCAAGAAATTTTAATTTGTGCAACAGGTTCAAAAACTATTGAAGAAGCCATTGAAACCAATTTAGCAGTACACAAAGAATTACGCAGTATTTTAGAAAAAGAAGATCCAAACTTTACAAACGGAAGAGGTGATGAAGGAGGATGGGCACCAAAATTAGAAAATCAGAAGGCTCTAGAGATTTCGGTAAAGGCTTGTGAGAGTTTAGGATTCACGTTAGGAAAAGAAGTATCAATAGGAGTAGACTTTGCAGCATCCACACAATGGAATGAAGAAAAACAAAAGTATGTTTACGATAGAGCTGGATTTGAAAATTCTACTGGAGAACAAATTGATTTTGCAGCAAACATTATTGAAAAATATAAATTAATTTATGCAGAAGATGCAGTTCATGAAGAAGCATTTCAAGATATGTCAGAACTAACTGCCAAATTTCCAAATGTTTTGATTACAGGGGATGATTTGATAGTTACAAACAAAGATATTCTAACAAAAGCAATTGATTCAAAATCATGTAATGCTGCAATTCTAAAAGTTAACCAAGCAGGGAGCCTTTATGACGCTCTTGAATTTGCTAATGTGGCAAATCAAAATAATATCAGATTAATCACATCACACAGATCGGGTGAATCAATTGATTCACAAATATCCCACATAGGAATAGCAACAAAGTCAAAAATGCTCAAAGTTGGCATCGTTGGAGGAGAAAGAGTAGCTAAACTTAATGAATTATTACGTCTATCAGGGCATGGTTTAATACGCGGTATGGCAGAGATTTAAAATCGTCATGAGTCAACAAGCTGAACCAACAGATATCAAAAAGAAGGTTCTAACCACAGGAATTAGAGTAGGTACTCAAGTAAAAACAAAATTTATGAAATCATTCATCACACAAGCTAGTCCAGAAGGATTGTACATGCTTGACATAGACATTACATTAGAAAAAATAAAAACTGCAGCCAAATTTATCAATAGATTAGGAACAGACAAACTTATCGTTTGTTCAGGTAGACAATATGCAGAAACACCAATTGAGAAATTCTGTGAAATGTTAGATTCAAAGAAATTACTTGGAAGATTCATGCCAGGTACTCTAACAAATCCATCATTACCATATTACATTGAACCAAAATTAGTCTTTATTTCAGATCCTCAAGTTGATGAACAAGCAATTATTGAGGCAACAAATGCAGGTATTCCAGTTATAGGAATTGCAAATACAGATAACATTACATCAAATTTGGATGTGATTATTCCAGCAAACAATAGAGGAAGAAAAGCTTTAGCAACTGTTTACTGGTTATTGGTACGTCAAATTCTCATTGAAAGAGGAGAACTAAAAGAAAATGAATCGATGAAATATGAAATCGATGATTTTGAAACAAAGATTACCGAAGAGGAAATCGAATAAATCAATAGTGTTTTTGTATTTACTTGGAATCTAAAGCTTCAGCACCAGGAAAAGTAATTCTTTTTGGAGAACATTTTGTGGTATATGGAGTTAAAGCTATTTTGTGTTCAATTGACAAAAGAATTACAGTTACTGCTGAGAAAATTAAAGAAAATAAAATTTTGATTAAATCAAATATTGGAAATTTAGAATTAGAACCAAACAAAGATATTTCAAAAATTAAATCGCCATTAAAACCATTTTATTATTTAGCAAACAAAATAATTCAAAATAAAAATATAGGAATTAAAATTAAAGTTGAATCAGAAATTCCATTAGGCGTAGGATTAGGTTCTTCATCTGCATGTTGTGTTGCAGGAGCAGCTGCAATTTCTAGACTGTTTTCAGATACACCAAAAGAAGAAATTTTGAAATTAGCGATTGAAGCTGAAAAAACAATTTTTCAAAATACATCAGGAGCAGATTGTACGATTTGTACATTTGGAGGAATTATGCAATATGATAAAGAAAATGGGTTTTCAAAAATAAAATTTGAGCCTAAGTTTCACCTAGTTATTGCAAATTCCAACATCAAACATTCTACAGAATTAATAGTCAAAGATGTAAAATCATTTAAAGAAAAAAATGAAGATGAATTTTCAAATCTGTGTAAAAATGAAGGAAAATTAGTTGAAGACGTTTTGGAATTGTTAAAAAAAAATAACATTAAAGGGTTAGGGGAGAAAATTAATGAAAATCAAAGATACCTCGAAACTATTGGAATATCAAATGAAAAAATTAGAAAAATGATACAGATTGGAAAAGAATCATCTTTTGGTGCAAAAATCACAGGAGCTGGTGGAGGAGGATGTGTATTTGCCTTGACTGATGATACAAATTTGAATGAAACAATAAATCAATTCAGAAATAAAAATTATGAATGCTTTTCAGTAAAAATAGATCTAGAAGGACTGAATACTTTTTAATTGATCAGATATTTTGAAACATCATGATTCTGATAAAATTAGGCGGTTCAATAATTACAAATAAAGAAAAACCACTAACACCTAAGAAAAAAACAATAGATAACCTTGTAAAAAGTTTAAGAAAAATAAATGAGTCAATAATTATCGTTCACGGCGGCGGATCCTATGGACATTATTGGTCTGTAAAATATGATATGCATACAAAAGAAAAAAAATACGATCTTAGAGGAGTAGCAATAATTAAAAATTCTATGATTGAGTTAAACAAAATAATTTTAGATTCTTTATTAAAAAATAAACTATCCCCGTACTGTCTTCCACCTACTGATTTTATGACAGGGAATAAACCAATTGTAAAAAAAGTCAAAGAAATTGAAAAAATTGCAAAATCAGGTATGATTCCAGTAACATTTGGAGATGCATTATGGTTTGGTCAGAAAAAAACATACATTCTATCAGGAGATAAAATTATGACACATCTTGCAAAAATTCTAAGACCAAGATTAAGCATATTTGCATTAAATGAAGATGGGTTGTATTCAGATCTTAAATCAAAAAAATTAATTTATGAATTAAAAGAAGAACATCCAATAATTTCAGAAAATGTGATGGATGTTACAGGAGGAATGACCAGGAAAGTTGAAGAAGCATTAAAAATTGCAAAAATGGGTATGAATGTATTTTTTGTCAATGGTAACAAACCAGAAAGAATTGTAAAGGCTGTTAAAAATAAGAAATTTGAAGGGACTTTATTTAAGGGGAAAAGAAATGCCTGAGGACTTAGTAATCTTAGTTGATGAGAATGATAATGCAATTGGTACTGAAGAGAAAGTAAAATGCCATTTACCAAATGGAAAATTACATAGAGCATTTACGGCTTTATTATTTGATAAAAATGGAAGACTAGTACTTACAAAAAGAGCAAAAGGAAAAATGTTATGGTCTGGAGATTGGGATGGAACATTTGCCAGCCATCCAAGAGAATCAGAAACTTTTGTCTCATCAGGAGAAAGAAGAATGCCCGAAGAATTAGGGATTGAAGGAAAATTAGATTATTTACATAAATTTGAATATCATGTTCCTTACAAAGATATAGGTTCTGAAAATGAAATTTGTGGAACATTGATTGGAGTAATTGATGAATCTACAGAACTAAAAGAAATTGAGGGTGAAATAGATGAAATCAAATGGATTTCTGCAGATGAATTGATTTCTGAAATAAAGATAAATCCCAAAATTTATTGTCCATGGATGTTAATCGCATTAAAATTATTAAAAAAATCAGATAAATCCATGCTTGATAAGCATGCAAATGTATTATTCACATGGATGAATAGTAAAGTTCAGGAAGGATTGTTAGATGCAATCAAAGTTCATCTACCAGAAGAAAAATGGAGGTTAGTAAATGAAAAAAACTAAACAGATTGAAAAAAATGCAGAAAAAGTAAATAGATATCTTAATTCAAAATTAAAAGGAAATCCAAAAAAACTCTATGATGCAGCAGGGCATTTGATTATTCACGGAGGTAAAAGACTAAGACCATACATGGTAATTCAAAGTTGTCAAATTCTAGGTGGAAAAAGTTCCAATGCCATGAATGCTGCAAGTGCAGTAGAAATGGTTCATAATTTTAGTTTGGTTCATGATGATATAATGGATAATGATGAAATGCGTCATGGAGTTCCAACAGTCCATAAAAAATATGGAATGCCACTTGCAATTCTTGCAGGTGATGTGTTATTTTCAAAAGCATTTCAAATAATTTCTAATTCAAAATTATCAGATAGTGCAACTATGCAACTGGTATCAAAACTTGCCAAAGCTTGTGTAGATATTTGTGAAGGTCAATTATTAGATATCAAAATGGCCGAAGAAAGAAAAATTCCATCACAGGCAGATTACATTACTATGATTGGTAAAAAAACTGCAGCATTATTTGATGTATCTTGTGCAATGGGTGCAATTTGTGCATCAAACAAATCAAAGGATGTTTCAAATCTCTCATCATTTGGAAGAAATTTGGGAATTGCGTTTCAAATTACAGATGATCTAATAGGAGTCATGGGAGATCCTAAAGTTACCAAAAAACCAGTTGGAAATGATTTGAGAGAAGGGAAAAAATCATTGCCAATTCTCATGGCAATTAAATTAGCAAAAGGTAAAGATAAAAAAATAATTCTAAAAGCATTTGGCAATTCAAAAGTAACAAGAAAAGACCTCAACAAAGCAGTAGAAGTAATAAGATCATTAGGAATTGAGGAAAGTGTAAGAGGACAGGCACAAAAATATTCAGAAAAGGCAAAAAAATCATTATCAAAATACTCAGGTTCTGCTAAATCAGAATTAATCACATTATTGGATTTTGTAGTTAAGAGAAGTGTGTAATTTTTACAGGTAGATTGTATGGATGACGAATTAAAGAAAGAGATTAGAAAAATGGCTCTTCAAAATGCATTTGAGCATGGAGGCGAAACAAGAGACAAAATAGTTTTAGGTAAAATTCTAGGTACAAAACCAGAATTTAGAACCAAAGTAAAAGAAATTTCAAAAGATATTTCTGAAATTGTTTTTAATGTAAATCAACTATCATCTGAAGAACAGAAAAAAGAAATTGAAAAAAGTTTTCCTGAAATTTTAGCACCTAAAGAAAAAATTCAAGGACGAGAAGGACTTCCAGAATTAAAAGATGCAATTCAAGGAAAAGTAATCACAAGATTTCCTCCTGAACCAAACGGTTATCCTCACATAGGACATGCAAAAGCTGCCATCATTAATTCAGAATACGCAAAAATGTATGGCGGAAAATTTATTCTAAGAATGGATGATACAAACCCAGAAGCAGAAAGAATGGAATATCATGCAGCAATCAAAGTAGGATTAGAATGGCTAGGAATTGAATTTGACATAGTAAAAAATACATCAGATGATATGGAATTATTTTATGAAAAAGGTATAGAGTTAATTAATTCTGGTAAAGCTTACATTTGTACTTGTAAAAGAGAAGACATTAGCAAAAACAGAAGAGAACGAAAAGCATGTAAATGTAGTATGAAAGATATTGATAAAAATAATAAAAATTGGAGAAAAATGCAAGAAAAATTCAAACCCGGAGATGCAGTGGTGAGATTTCGCGGAGATATGAAAGCAGACAATGCAGTAATGAGAGATCCAGTATTGTTCAGAATTATTGATGGGAAACATTACACATTAGGTGAAAAATATAGAATTTGGCCCAGTTATGATTTTGCAGTTGCAATTGAGGATAGTATTGATGGGGTGACACATGCTTTTCGTTCAAAAGAGTTTGAATTAAGAAAAGAGTTGACTGATACAATTTTAGATACATTAAACATGAGAAAGCCATACCAAGGATTTTTCTCAAGATTGGAATTCAAAGGAATGCCAATTTCAAAGAGAGTCATCAGACCATTAATTGAAGAAGGAAAGGTTTCATGGTATGATGATCCAAGATTACCAACTCTAGAGGCACTAAAAAGGAGAGGAATCAAGCCAGAAGCCATTAGAAAATTCATCATGTCATTAGGATTAACCAAAGCAAATACTCTAGCACCATTTGATTCACTTGAAGCATTTAATCGAAAATTTGTAGACCCAGATAGTAAAAGACTATTCATGGTAAGTAATGCAAAAAAATTAACAGTCAAAAATTTGCCAGTATCATCAGTAGAAATCCCTAATCATCCAGTTAAGAATATGGGAAAAAGGAAAATTGATGTTAATGGTGAATTCTATATTTCAGGAGATGATGCACAAAACATCAAAGAGGGAATGCAGATCAGACTTTTAGGATTAGGAAATATTTCTATTAAAAAAGATGGTGTAGAATTTGAAGGTGAGTTTGAAGGTGAAAAAAACATTGCAGATATTCCAAAAATTCAATGGGTTCCACAAAAAACTGCACATAAAATTAAAATGATAATTCCAAAAGTATTATTCAAAGGAGATGAATTTAATGAAGATAGTCTAGAAGAATTGGATGTATATACAGAACCACAGTATCTACAATTAAAAGAAGGTGAAGAAATTCAATTTGTTAGATTTGGATATTGTCGAAAAGATTCACAGAATCAAGCAATTTTTACACACAAGTGATCAATAATGAAAATAGTACGACTATCATACAATAATAATGAAACATACGGTTTTGTAAAAGGTGACAAAGTAGCAACAAAAGATGAGATTACTTATCTCACGGGAATTCCAATTCCAAATAATGTAAAAGATTTTCTTTTTGATGGATGGTACAATGAAATTAAAGATAAAATAGATGATTTATCATATGAAGAAAACATTTCTAAATTCAAATTACTAGCACCAATTCCAAATCCAAATAAAATAATTTGTTTGGCATTTAATTACGTGGATCATGCCAAAGAACAAGGACTACAAGCACCAGAAGATCCAGCCATTGTTATAAAACCACGGACAACATTGAACGGCACAAAATCAGATATTGTCTGCCCAGATTTTGTTACACAGTTAGATTATGAAGTGGAATTAGCCATGATAATTGGAAAAAATTGTAAAAATATTAGCGTAGAGGACGCAAAAAGTGTAATTTTTGGATATATGGTTTTCAATGATGTCTCAGCTAGAGATATTCAATTCAAAGACAAACAATTCACTAGAGGAAAGAGTTTTGATTCATTTGCACCATGTGGGCCATGGATAACAACAGTTGATGAAATCCAAGATGCTCAAAATCTAAAATTAACAACTAAAATCAATGGGGAGTTAAGACAAAATTCTTCAACAAACAACATGTTTATAAAAATTCCAGAAATAATTTCAAAAATATCTAAAGTTATGACTTTGGAGAAAGGGGATATAATATCCACTGGAACTCCTGCAGGAGTAATGTTGAACAAACCAAATGCAGTATTTTTAAAAGACGGTGATAAAGTGGAAATGGAAATCGAGGGTTTAGGAATTTTAAAAAATACAATCAAAGTTGTAAAATCAGACTAGAAATTTTTTCATTAAATGGAATGAAAGTTTATGTTCCAATAAATTAAAAGTTTGTAATTGTTCTTTAGTTAAAATTTGTATTCGTTCATAATCATTCTCAATAGCATAATTTTGTAAAAATAAAATAATTTGTAATGTGGAATTATCTGAACCGGAAAACAATGTAACAATTAATGTCTTATCAAAATGTTCTGAATCAGTTATAATCGCAATTGAATTATTAACATGTAGGTTAGATTTGATAATTTTATTCTGTGTGTAAAATTTTGATAGTGTGTCATCGTCAATTGGAAGCCATCTCCAAGATTTAACATAATGAGTATAGATATCACAATTTAATGATTTTTCAAACTGAATATTAAAATTGAAATTTTTTTTAGGTTCAAGAGAATAAAAATTCCAGGTTTGAGAAATTTCATAATCTAAAGAATTTGCCATAGAAATGGAGATAGAATTTTCAGTGTCAACTAACATATATGAAAATGACGCATTAAATTTTTTTCCATTATATTCAGCCTGTTTTACTAGTTGTGATGCAATTTTTTGTTTACGAAAATTAGGATCAATTCTAATTCCTTCAATCCAAATCTGATCTTTTGAATAAAATGCATGACAAATTCCAATAGGTAATTGTTTTTCATATACAAACAAAGAACCTTCAGATAGCCAAAAATCCCATACATATTCTATATAATCTCCCCAAGAAAAAGTACCTTTACAAAATTTTAGAATGGATGATTTGTCTCTATCAGTTGCTTCTCGGATCATTAGTATACGTAAAAATATTAGAAATGATTAGTTAAAACTGCAATGGGGAAAATCATAGCATGTAAAACATCAGACATATCTCCAGGAAAAATGATCAAAGTATCAATCGATGGAAAGGATATTTTAGTTGCAAACATTGATGGTAAATATTGTGCAACAGATGATTCATGCACACATTCAGGTTCTAGTTTATCTGAAGGAAAATTAGATGGGTGTGTAATCACTTGTGGTTGGCACGCAGCACAATTTGATTGTGGAACTGGGAAATTAGTTAAATTTCCAGTAAAAATTAGAGATTTGGCATCATATAACGTCATAGTAGAATCAGATAATGTGTTTGTAGAGATGTAACTATATACTTCTAATTTTTAATAAAAAGTCTGAGAAATGGTTGATGCAATTCAAAATAAGGAATCAATGAAGGAAGCAATCCAAACATTAAATCTGATTGCCTCCAGTAATTCAACTCCAAAGACAATTAAAAAATCTGTTTTAGAGTTAGTTGTAGATTTGAGTAAAGAAGGGGATTCACTTTCCGTGAGAGCAGCAAATACAATTAGTCTTTTAGATGATGTAACACAAGATCCTAATATGCCATCATATGTAAGAACACAGTTGTGGCAAGCAGTTTCAAAATTGGAAAGTATAAGAGAATAAATTCTCTCTTGTAAAAATAACGCTATTGAAATTTGAAGAATATTTAGAAACACTTCCAGAAAATTTACTTAGTGGGGAGGATGTACAGCTTTCAGAAAAATCTTTTAGAGATATTTTTAAATTTGTGGATTTAGGAAAAAATGATGTTTTTTATCATTTAGGTTGTGGTGATGCAAAAGGAATTGAAATAGCAATAAATGAATTTAATGTAAAAAAAGCTGTAGGAATAGATTACAATCTAAAAAAAATTCAACATGCAAAAACAATTCTTGAACAAAAAAATATTCAAGGTCAGTTAATTCATGAAAATATAGAAGAATCAGACATTTCAGATGCTTCAGTAATTTTATTCTGGTTTACAGATGACAGTGTAATTAATCAAATGTTAAAAAAATTTGAAAATTTGAAACATAAAACAAAAATAATTACAATATGGGGACCATTGCCAAATTGTCTTCCAGATAAAGTGAAATTTCCATATATCATTAACACAATACCTTTCAAAAAAGCTTCAAATATGCAAGAACAAGTATTAGCAGTTTTTGGAGTAAAATGCGTAGATTTTGTAACAGCATGGGAATTTGCAGAAAGATATACAAAATCTATTGGATCTTCAGAAATTAAAAATGACCGATTTTTGACAATCATACAAACATTAGTAATTTGGATTAATGCAAAGAAATTAGGAGTGGCATGTGGTGAAGGAATTCCAGAATCCATTCAAACATACATCAACATAATGAAAATGAATTTTGATATTGATTTTGAACATCTTCTGAAAGAAGAATCTGTGTAAGCCTTTTATTTTGTTTTAACATGAAAAAAATATGAATGATCGAATTAACATTAATGTATCTACAATAGATTATGATAAAACAAGCAAAGCATTAATCCATCAATTATCCATGCTTGAAGAAATGGTTCACAGTAAAGAAGATTTTGTGATGACAGACTCTGAATTTGCATTTGGTTGGCATTTTTTTGTATTGAGTGTTAATAGATCACTTGTTCAGAAATTGGTTGAAATGATGGGTTTAGATTTTAAAATATTAAAAGGAAAAAATGTTGAAAAAAAATTTCTTACATGGTTAACAAAAAACATTGAAAATAAATCGCCTCGATTCAAACTTGCCATCAAAGAAGAAATGGAATCTAGTAAATTTGGTATTTTTTAAAATCGTATAGGCCCTCGAGGGGAATCGAACTCCTGTCCGAGGATCCACAATCCTCTATACTAACCACTGTACTACGAGGGCCACAAAGAAGAAAAATTAATCATCCTGTAATAATCTTTGATTTTTAATTTGAAATTAGACTGTAGATTTATTATTGACTAGTTTAAAATAAAGACATGCGATTATGGTGGATTGCAATGGCTGTAACAGTTGCACTTGCGTGGGTTGGAGCAAATTATTTGATGCCATTCAAATAATCAAATTCAAGAATAATTTTCAAGTTTGAAATAAATCAAAATTTTTACATTAAGTAAATAGCGATCGCTTTAAATTTGCTGTATAAGGCTGTTTTACAACTTGAAAAAAGGATTCATTGCCAATAGATTGCGTTCAAGTAGAAAATCAATAGAGTCACCTGTTGAAAGTAAAATTGATACTATTCAAGGAGGAAAATTTGTTTGGATAGATTTACAAAATCCAGACAGAACAGATGTTGAAAAATTAGCTGAAAAATATAATTTCAATTTACTAAACATTGAAGACTGTGTAACTAAATTTGAACTTCCAAAATTGGATAGTTATGATGATCATTTCTTTGTAATATTACATTTCCCACCACTCTCACAAAAAATAGGAATATCAAAAAATAGTCAATTATCCATATTTGTAGGAAAAGATTTTCTAGTTACTGTTCATCAAGGTGATCTTAAGCCTTTAGTGGAATTAGCAGAAATTTGTAAAACAAACTCAGATCAACAAAAAAAGGAAAAATTATTAGGAAAATCTCCAGGATTTCTACTTCATGAAATAATAGATGTTTTAGTAGATGATCTTCTACATACTTCTAGAAAAATTATTGCAAATCTAGATGAAATTGAAGATAGAGTATTTGATGAGACAAAGCCAGTGGCAAGAAGTATCGCACTACTTCGAAGAGAAATTAACCGATTAAGAAGGATAGTAAATCCATTAAAGAAATTTGTTTTAGAAATTGCAAAAAATATCAAAAGATTTTCAGATAGAGGAGACGAGGAACTTACATTGTATTTTGATGATGTAATTGATCACATAGACAAAGTAATTGAAACATTAGAAGAATCAAGAGAGACTATGGAAATTTACAAAGACACTGATTTTGTGTTAAGTACTGAAAAAACGAACAAAGTTCTGGCAGTATTAACAATCATATTCACATTAGCAATTCCATCAACAGTAATTGGGACATTTTATGGGATGAATGTTAATTTACCAGGAGGAATGGAATACAATTCGATGATATTAGGCCCATTTACTACTTTCATAGTTGTGATTATTGCATCAGCTATTCCTGCTATTATGATGTTCACATATTTCAAAAAATTAGGTTGGATTAATAGTTAAAACTAGTCTAAAATTCATGAATATTAGTTTCAAACGATGTTAAAGATAATTCAAGATTATCTCAAAATATAATTAATTTAGAGGGTTTTCTAACATTTTCATGAATGTTATTAAATCATAATTCTGAACTAAACATCAATCTGAAAACAAGATCTAAGAGAGAGATTAGATAAGATGTAATTCCATTTTTTTGAGCAAATAAAACAAATATCAGATCATGTCAATCACAAGAAAGGGTTATTGTTCATTAAATCAATAAAAATTACAATGATGATACAAATTTTCTTCTAGAATTTAAGTCCAAAATATATAAAATTTCAATAATTTTAATATCTAGTGTTAAATTCGGCTTAATAAAAAATATCAGATTAGATAAATACTAGATAATTTTATCAAAAATATGGTTAAAGTAAAAGTTAGAACAGGTAGAGGAACAGGTACCATTGAAGTTGATCTTGATGATCTTAAATTTTCAGGCGATGAATTTAAGAAAATTCAAGCAGAAAGAAAGAAAGCTGCAGGTAGCCGAATGGTCTCTACAGGTAGAGGAACAGGTAGAAGAAAACTTTCAGACACACCTGAACCAAAAGAAAGACCCTCAACTAAAGGCACAACAAGAATCACGAGTAGAGGAACAGGTACAAGAAAAGGTAGAAAGTAAATTCCTTTTTAAAATTTTATTTTATTTTATTTAATATATTAAATCGTAGCATCAGGATTTTTTTGTTTTAATTTTTCCCAATCAGCAAGAAAATTATCTAACCCAATTTTTGTCAATGGATGTTGCAACATCTTATCTAATACTATAGGAGGTAAAGTTACTACATCTGCCCCAATTTTTGCAGCGTCAACTACATGTATTGGATGACGAATACTGGCAACAAGTATTTCAGTTCCAAAATTATAATTAGAAAATATTTCTTTAATTTCTTTAATCAAATGCATTCCATTTTGGCCAATATCATCCAGTCTTCCAATAAATGGGCTAACATATTTTGCACCAGATTTTGCAGCAAGTAAAGCTTGATTTGGGGAAAATATCAATGTGACATTAACAGGTATTCCTTCAGATGAAAGTGATTTGCATGCTTTCAAACCATCAGCAGTCATAGGAACTTTTACGACAACATTATCACCATATTCACGAAGACGTTTACCTTCTTTGATCATTCCAGAATATTCAGTACTAACAACTTCAAGACTAACATCGCCCTTGATAATTTTTGTAATTTCTTCCATTGCATTTTTTGGGTTACCCCCTTCTTTTGATAATAAAGAAGGATTAGTAGTAATTCCATCTAGTAACCCCATATCATTAAATTTTTTAATAGACTCAAGATTAGCAGTGTCAAGAAAAATCTTCATAATTTTTTACTCCTAATTTCTTTGACTTGTTTTGCTATATTAAAAGATGTTATTCCATGTTTTTCAAATAGTAAAGGAATTTCGTTATCTCTAGCTGATTCTCCAAACATATCTTGAGATCCAATTCGTTTTACAGGTACAGGGTATAATTCTGAAACAGATTCAGTAACAGCTGAACCCATTCCACCAAAAATATTATGTTCTTCAGTAGTAACAATGCATCCTGTATCTCGTGCTGCTTTTTCTAAAATTTCATTGTCAATTGGTTTTATAGAAAACATATCTAAAACTCTACAAGAAATACCTTCTTGTTGTAATGACTCTGCAGCCTCCAAAGCCATCCTTACAGTAATTCCACATGCAACAATTGTACAATCAGAACCATCTCTTAGAGTAATTGCTTTTCCAATTTGAAAATCCTGAGATTCTGAATGAATTAAAGGTGTTTTTGATCTTGTCATTCTCATGTAAAATGGACCATACTCATTTGCCATTAAATGAGTTAATTTAGAAACAGTAACAGTGTCAGATGGAATAAAAACTCGAAAATTGGGAATTACTCTCATTATTGCAATATCTTCAAGTTGTTGATGTGAACCACCATCAGGTCCAACAGACAATCCACCATGAGATACAACTAATTTTACATTAAGACCTTTTTTTCCTAAAGGAGAAGGATATGCAATATTATTTCGAATTTGATCAACTGCTCTCCCAGGTAAAAATATTGCATAAGTACTAGCAAATGGGATTTTTCCAGATACTGCCAATCCGGCAGAAATAGTTACAAGGTTTCCTTCAGCAATTCCAACATTGAAAAATCTATTTGGGAATTCTTTTCCAAAATTAGACGTCTTTAATGAATCAGTTGTGTCTGCACCTAAAACTACAACATTAGGATTATCTCGTCCAACTTGAATCAAAGATTTTGAATATTCTGAACGCATATCAGTCATTATAGGATCATTCAAATGTATTCAGCCTCCTGTGCGATTTTTTTAATCTGTTCTTGTTTTTCTCCTACAACATGCAAACCAATCCATTTGTTTACTAAATCAGAACCACCCAATTCATTGGCTTTATCAAGTAAAGTGTGTCTTCTAGATTTTAAAACCTCATTTCTAAAGTCCTTAATTGCCATTCTAACATCTTGTTGTCCAATAATAGCACCACCACCAACAAAAATACGAGCGCCATCTGCAAATATAGAACCTATATTTTCAAGATTTACTCCCCCATCAGCCTCAATATAACCTGAAAAATTGTGTTCTTTTAGAATAGAATTCAATTTACTCATCTTTGAATGAGTTTCTTCAATGTATTTTTGACCAGACTTACCAGGTACTACAGACATAACAATTAATTGATCAAGTGAGGACAGGAATTTGTAAGACCATTCAGGTAAATCGGTATCAGGGTTTATTGCAAAACCCACACCAACTTGATTTTGTTTTAGCAAATCATGAATTTCACCAAAAATAGATTCATCAGTTACTTCAGCATGAACCGTAATTATATCACTTCCAGCATCAATATAATCTTGAACATGTTTTTCAGGTTCATTGATCATTAAGTGTGAATCAAATGGAATTACAGTTAAAGATCTTAATTCTTTGATTTTAGTATGATCAAAAGTTTTTGTTGGAACAAACTTACCATCCATTACATCAAGATGAATATAATCAGCCCTACCAGAAATACATCGTTTAATTTCATTCTCTAGATTTGTCATATCACCTGCAATGATAGATGGTGCAATCATAAATTGTGAATCTAATTCAAGATTAATTATTGGAACTACATCAGAATCAGGAGCTTTTCCATGCCATTGAGGATTATCTTCCATATGTTCTATAGATTTACCCTTTATTGTTCTAGATATTATCATTGTAGGTATTCCTTTTGTTGCATTTGCTTTTGCAATAGCTGCATTAATTTGTTCAATTCTATGACCATCAATTTCAATTACATTCCAACCAAATGATCTCCATTTATCACCAGTTTTCCAGCGAGATGCATCTTTCCACATTTCAGAAAGATCATCACCTTCCAACTTTTCATCTAATGGCATTATTTTTTCAGTGTAAGAATCTTGTTGGATAAAATTTCTATCAAGGAAGACTGTTAGGTTATCAACTTTGTATTTTGCAGCAGTCATTGCAGCTTCCCAAATTTGTCCCTCGTCTGACTCTCCATCTCCAATAATGGTATAAACATGAAAATCCTTAGAATCAATTTTTGCTGCAAGAGCAATTCCAACTGAAAAAGACAATCCAGTACCTAAAGATCCTCCACAAAATTCTACACCAGGACATTTTAGATCAGGATGACCTTGTAATTTACTACCAAATTTTCGTAGAGTTTCAATTTCAGATTCTGGAAAATAGCCTGCAACTGCCATGTTTGAAAATAAACCTGGGGCAGCATGTCCTTTTGATAAAACTAAACGATCCCGTTCTTCCCATTGAGGGTTTCTAGGATCAAATTTGAGATATTTGTTAAATAAGCAACCTAAAATTTCGGCCATTGAAAAAGATCCTCCAGGATGACCAGAACCAGCAATATTAGTTCCCTTAATCACTAATTTACGAGATCTAAGAATATTTTTCTTAATTTGATAATAATTAAGTCCCATCTTATCCATGATTTTTATAAATTTAATAAAAATCTACTTCTGTAAAATTTTAATTTGATCGATGTTAAACAGTATCATGGAAATAAAAGAAGTAATCCCAATTGTGGTTTTTGATGATCAATGTTATTCATGTATAAAATTTGCAAGATTTGTTGATTTCATTACAAGAAAGAAAATAACAATGACTGGGCATTATTCAGATTTTGGAATAAAGATAAGAAATGAAATTTTAGATGAATCTGCTTTGGATATGTTTTGGTTTATTGATAAAACAAGAGCATATGGTGGAAGGGCAGCGTTGTTTCCATTAATAAAATCAATATTTACAAAAAAAATAAAAAAAGTGTCAACTATAAAAATTGATGAAAAATGTAATCATAACTGTAAAACTGTTAAAGCAGTTTTTGCAAGATCATCAAGTTTACTTACGAATAGTAAAAAAATAGACTTCTAGTAAATCTAAATAAGACTTGAAAATGTACTTTCGTAATGAAGATAAAAATTGAAAATTCTACAAAAAAGAAGACAGACATTCTTTGTGGGTTTGTATTAGAAAATACCAACAAAGTTTTGGGAATAAATAAATTTGATACTAAAATATCTGCAGCAGTCAATCAATCTCTAAAAGATATGGAGGGTAAATTTGGGGAGATAAATATAATTCCAGTACCTGGAAAAAATCCTGCTCAACGAATATTACTTGCAGGATTAGGTAAAAAAGAGAATTTAACAAATGATACTATCAGACGGGTGTCAGGTAAAATTGCAAAAAGAGCAAGAGAGTTAAAACTAAAAGAATTTTCAATTATTACACCACCAAGTTTTGTTGTTGATCAAGTTTCATCAGTTTCTCAAATTGTAGAAGGTTCCAAGATTGCTCTCTACAAATTTGATAAATTTAAGACCAAAAAAGTAAACAATTCACCAAATCTAACAATTATAGTTTCAAAATCAAATAAAATTTCACATGTCATCAAAACATCTGAAATTATTGCAAATGGGGTGATATTTACAAAAAGTATTGCCAACTTACCTCCAAACGAATGTACTCCAACTACATTAGCAAATTTTGCAAAAATAATTTCTAAAAAAAATAAGATGAAATGCAGTATAATATCTGAATCTGAATTAAAAAAGAAAGGTTTTGGTGGAATTTCAGCAGTTGGACAAGGAAGTAAAAATGAATCAAAACTAATTATTTTAGAACACAATCATGGACCAAAAAATGAAAAACCAATAGTTCTAGTTGGAAAAGCAGTCACATTTGACACAGGTGGAATTTCATTAAAACCAGGAGATAAAATGGATGAGATGAAGTTTGACAAATGCGGCGGTTGTACAGTTATTGGAATAATGAAAGCAGTTTCAGAATTAAAACTTCAAATTAATGTTGTTGGAATTGTTCCATCAGTTGAAAATATGCCTAGTGGTGAATCATTTAGACCAGGAGATATCATAAAGTTGTACAATGGAAAAACTGCTGAAATTCTAAACACAGATGCTGAAGGGAGATTAATTTTAGCTGATGCATTATCATATGGAGAAAAACATTATTCACCTAAAGTAATAATTGATTTTGCAACACTCACTGGTGCATGTATCATAGCATTAGGTAACAATGTAGCAGGAATTGTGTCAAATAATGAAAAACTAACAAAGGAAATTAACGAGTCATCTAAAAAAACCACAGAAGAAGTTTGGGAGCTTCCATTAACTCAGGACTTTATGGATATGATAAAATCTGATGTTGCAGATATGAAAAATGTTGGAATAGGTAGAGCTGCAGGAACAATAACTGCTGCTGCATTTTTGAGAAATGCTATTGAAAATACACCATGGATACATATTGATATTGCAGGAGTTGCATGGACACAAACAGCTACAAAAGAAAAATCATACAATCCAAAAGGTGCTACAGGTTTTGGTGTCAGATTGATATTAAACTATTTACAAAATCTATAGAGTTAGTATCCTCTACTGTTTCTATCAGGTGTGCCAACATTTGGATTTCTAAAACCATGTTTTTCCATCATGTGATTTAGAAATCTAATATCATCAGTAAATGATTCCCCACATACAGTACAATTTGCCATTAAAATTAAATCAATTAATTCAATATTAAAAGATTGTAAATTAAAGAATGCCAGCACTGTTGCTTCCCAAGAGCTCTCGCATCTTAGTAGCACAACAGCGACATCAGGTTTGACTTCCAAGTTCGGAATGGGATTGGGTCGCACCCTAACGCTATGGCCGGCTTGAATAATGATGTTAAATTCTCATCTATTAACGTAACGCCGATACAAACGTGTTCAAAATAGGTATAAAACAAAGAAAATATCAAATTACGACATGACACATAGAGTTGCCGTGTTAGATCAAGATCTATGCCAACCAAAAAAATGTGGTTTAGAGTGTATAAAATACTGTCCAGTCAACAAATCAGGGGCAGAATGTATCACTCTTAATGAAGAATCAAAAAAAGCTCAAATCGATGAAGACATCTGTAATGGCTGTGGAATATGTGTCAAAGTATGTCCATTTGATGCAATAACAATCATCAATCTTGCAAGTGAATTAGCAACAGATAAAATTCATCAATATGGTCCAAATTCATTTCGTTTATTCAGACTTCCTACTCCAAGGAAAGGAGAAGTTGTTGGACTATTAGGAAGAAATGGAATGGGGAAAAGTACTGTAGTTAACATACTATCAGGAAATCTTAAACCAAATCTTGGAAGATATGAAAATCCACCAGAGTGGGATGAGATTTTAAAATATTATAGCGGAACAGAACTTAAACAACATTTTGAAAAAATTGAACACAAACAAATTCGTGCATCAATAAAACCTCAACAAGTATATCAAATCGCACAAGCATTTGAGGGAACAGGAAAAGAACTGATTGACAAATATGATGAAAGAGGAGTATCAAGAAAACTAATCAAAGAATTAGGATTAGAAAATTCCATGGAGCAGGATTTAAAGGAATTAAGTGGAGGTGAACTACAAAGAATTGCAGTTGCAGTTGCAGCATCAAAAGATACAGAGTTTTATTTTTTTGATGAACCATCATCATACAATGATGTTTTTCAAAGAATAGGTGTTGCTAGAGTGATACAAAATTTAGCAAAAATTGGAAAAAGTGTAATGGTAGTAGAACACGATCTAACATTACTAGACTTTCTTAGTGATTACATCGAAGTGTTATACGGTGAACCAGCAGCATATGGAATTGTTTCAAGGGTTCTATCTACCAAAGTTGGAATCAATGTTTTTCTTGATGGATATTTACCTACAGAAAATGTTAGATTTAGAGACAAAAAATTTTCTTTTGATGTATCTTCTTCATCTACAGATATTTTTCAAGAAGGAAGTGATGTTGTTACTTATCCAAAACTTGAGAAAAAATTTGATTCATTTTCACTAACAATTGAGCCTGGAAGAGTAAGAAAAGGGGAAGTTTTAGGCATAATGGGTGCAAATGCTCTTGGAAAAACTACAATGATGAAAATGATTGCAGGAGTCATAAAACCAGATTCTGGAAAAATTGATAAAAAAATAAAGATAGCATACAAACCACAATACCTTCAAAATGATATTGATGTAGAAGTAATATCATTATTAGATAAATCAAATGGAAGTCCAGTTGAAGGAAGTCTTGAAGAAGAACAAATACTTGAACCACTAAAAATTAAAAAACTCTATAATAAATCGGTCAAAAATCTTTCAGGAGGTGAATTGCAAAAAGTTGCAGTAGTATCATGTTTACTACAAAAAGTAGATCTATATGCACTAGATGAACCCTCAGCATTTTTGGATGTGGAGGATAGAATTGCAGTTGCCAAATTTTTACAAAAATTCGTTCGTTCATATGGAAAATCAGCAATAGTTATTGATCATGATTTACAATTAATGGATCTAGTTTCAGATTCCATGGTAATATTTGAAGGGGAATCAGGATCAGTAGGTACAGCTACATCTCCAATGTCCAAATCTGATGCTATGAATAGATTCCTAAAATCTCTTGACATGACATTTAGAAGAGATGAGAAAAGTCTCAGACCTCGTGTAAATAAATTAGAAAGTAGATTGGATAAAGATCAAAAGGTATCTGGAAATTTCTATTATAAAAAATGACTCGAATGCTAAAAAAAGCATTAGAAAGTATTCTAAGTACAAGTGAAAATGATGAATTGATCTCAGCTTTTGATCAAATTGGAGACATAATTATTGTAAGAATTCCAGAATCCCTTCTATCAAAAAAAAAAATTATTGGAGAAACTTTACTAAATGAGGTAAAAATTGCAAAAAGTGTTTTTTACCAGACATCTGCAGTAGAAGGAGATTTTCGTACAAGGAGCCTAAAAATCCTTGCAGGTAAAAACAGTACTGAAACAGAATACAAAGAATTTGGTTGTAGATTTTTAGTTGATGTTGAAAATGCTTTTTTTTCACCCAGGTTATCTACAGAAAGAGAAAGAATCGCAAATTTGATTCAAGATGGAGAAATAATGACTAACATGTTTGCAGGTATTGGAATGTTTTCTATTATGGCTGCAAAAAAGAAAAAATGTACAGTGTATAGTATTGACATTAACCCTATTGCATCAAAATTATGCAAAAAAAATATTGAGATAAATAAGCTTGTAGGAAAAGTGATTTCAATTAATGGTGATGCGTCAAAAATTATTGAAGAACAATTAATGGATAAATCAGATAGAACATTGATGTTATTGCCTGAAAGATCAGATGAATTTTTAGATGCTGCAATTAATGCAACTAAAGATGGAGGTATAATTCATTATTATTCACACATTCATGCTGACAAAAAATCAGAAGCAAGAAAACTTTCAGAAGAACATTATCTTCAAGTTACACCAGTAAAATCAGAAATTTTATTTTCAAAAATTGTCAGAGCAGTAGGTCCTAGATATTATCAAACAGTAGTAGATGTAAGAATTTTAAAATAAATTAATCATCAGAAGTAACTGTTGCAGATGATGGTTTTGTTGTTGCCATAACATAACCAATCCATGCAATTACTGCAAGTATTCCCCCTGCAATCATCAATATGGATAATTGTAATACAATAGGACTCCATTCAGATAGCATCAACAGATATGCATAAAGGAAAAAACCACCAATACAAAAAATGAAAATTGTAATGCCAGTTCCTTTACGTTTATCCATGGCGAGAAATTTTTTGTGAGTTATTTATTAGTTTGAACTAATCTAATTCAATTGCCATAAGATACGCATCTTCACCATCTCGATAGTATGCGTTTAGTTGTTGTCTAATTGCAAATCCAAATTTTTCATATAATCTAACTGCTTCATTATTACTACATCTAACTTCCAAATAGAATTCATCACACTTTTGTAATTTTACACCCTTAACGGATTCTTCAACAAGTATTCGTCCAATTCCTTTCTTTCGATGCTCATCAAGCACTGCAATAGAAACTACATGGCCTTTTTTGACAAATCCTAATTTTTTAAAATTTGAAAAACCAAATTCAGTTTTACACATAATATAACCAACATGTTTTCCACCAATTTCTGCAATGATAAATGCCTCAGGGATTTCTGCAAGCAAACTTTCGTAAAAATAATCAGAATAATGTTCAGGAAGAGTTTTCAAATTAATTTCCATAACAGAAATTAGATCGCTTGGTTCTGCTCTTCTAATATTACAATCCCCTAATTGTCTAAGAATTACTTGCATGTAAATAGAGAACTTGTATCAATATTTAATTTTAAACCAAAAGACCATTTAATGGAGAAAATAGTCTTAACCACATGGATGAAGCCTCACAAGAAGACATCATATCTATGGTCAATACAATATTTGAGGTAAATGATTTTACAAAAACAGAATTTTCATTAGAGTTTCAAATTAAAGATTTTGAGTTAAAAATAAAATTTGAGAAATTAGCAAGAAAATTAGAGAATATGAGATATGCGTGTAAATTAGAACAGATGGAAGATGGGAAATACATAATTATTCAAAAATTTACTCCAAAAAAACAGAGAAAATGGCTCAATACAGCATGGACTCCTAGAATCTTGTTTGCAATTGTAATTTCATTTGTAATGATTGATGGTTACTACAGAACATCAGGAACAAATTCAATTGTGAATATTGGAAACCCATTAGAGATGGCAGCAATATACACACTGTCATTATTAGGAATTTTAGGAATACATGAACTTGGGCACATTATTGCGGCAAAATCACACAAACTAAAAACAACCTGGCCATATTTTATTCCAGGATTACCTGTTATTGGAATTCCAACATTTGGGGCATTTATTCAATCAAAAGGATTGACAATTAACAGAGAAATTCTATTTGATGTTGCCATCGCAGGTCCTATCGCAGGATTAGTGATAGCAATAATAGTTTCAATTTACGGAGCATATACTGCGCCAATTCTAGATCAAGAAATTGCTGCAGGATTATTTGCTGAATCAAAGCTAATTGAATGGAATCAAGGAGAGCCATTGCTAATGTATGCTAGTTTAGCAATGTTTGGCAAAGGTGGAGAAGGACACGAAGTTATCATGACACCAGTTTTATTTGCAGCATGGATTGGATTTTTAATTACATTTTTGAATTTACTTCCAGCATGGCAATTAGATGGTGGACATATGGCAAGAACATTATTTGGTGCAAAGTTACATAGATATGCAACTTTTGGAAGTATGGCAATTCTTGTTTTGTTAAATTATTGGTTAATGGCATTGTTAATTCTTGTTATGAGTTTAAAAAATCCTGGAGCTACTCCATTGGATGACATATCACCACTTTCAAGAAATAGAAAACTTGCATACATTGTAATAGTAGGATTAGCAGTTTTGTGTGCACCGTTACCATCAGGTTTTTGGTCTAATCTTTTATCTTAATAAAAGTCTAGCACCATCTGCAACTACTGCAACTTTTTGCTTTACGCTTTGTGTTTTTAAAATATAATCCATAGAATATTTCATACCAGGTAAAGAAATTAGGTTGAGTTTTTTTACATAAAACTCTGGAAGAATTGAAACTAAAGCAATTTGAAAATTCTTTTGTATTTCTGATAGAAATAATAAATCTTCCATTCCGTTAATGTATTTAGTAGGATTTCGTAATTGTTCCAAAGTTAATCTATCTTCAATGAATTGTTGAAGTGAATCTGAGCCTAAACCACCCTTGCATTCAGCTACTAAAATTGCCAGACCATCTTTTTTAATTGCATTTGAGCAATTCCAAAGTGAAGAAAAAGAATTTGCAAGGTTATCATTACTTGCATCTTTGCCAGTACTAATTATCATTGTTTTATGTTGACCTATATCTTTGATTGAATTTGACTCTAAAATTTTTGTTGTAGAGAGAGTTTCTGAGGGATGGCCTATAGAAAAATCAAGTATGCCTTGAGAATTTGCAATAATTTCAATTCCTTGAATTTCAAAATTATCAGAGAATTTTTTTGCTTCTGTAAAACTTTCAGTATACTGTCCAGGTGTTGGAAGATTTCCCTGTCTTTTTGCATATGCTGTAAGCATGGATTCTAAACCAAATTTTTTGATGAGACGTGTTGAAATTGTTTTATATCCAAATAATCCATCAAATTCCATTTCACCCATAAACACAAGATTTGAATTTGAGATTTCAACATCATCAAATTCATTAATTGATATTCCTTCAGGTAATCCTGCTTTGACTAAATTTAGGATTTTTTTCTCAGCCAAAATTTTTGGGAATGGTTTTGATTTTTGCTCACATAAAGCAAATAATAATGAAATAATTTTTTGAATAGATTTTGAATTGTGTAAAACTACAAGTTCCATGGGTTTGGATAAATCAATATTGTTAAGTTTTTCAGTAATTTCTGAATCTTCCAAAATTTTTCCATCAGAATCAATTTTTTGTTCTAAATTTTCTGCCTTTATATCTAAAACGACGTCTGTGATTCCATAATTTAACCAAATTTCAGGCATAATTCATACTCAATACAAACCAAAATAAATCCAGTGTAGTTAATTTTGGTATGGAATTTGTAAAAGAATTTGCAACATTTTTGCATCAAAATGAAATTATAAAATTTGGAGAATTTACACTGGCCAGTGGAAAAAAGAGTTCATACTATGTAGATTTAAGACTAGTTCCAAGTTATCCTCAAGAATTTCGAAAAATGGTAAAATATCTAGAAAATGATATTACGCAAAACATAGGATTAGATAAATTTGACTCAATTGTGTCAGTACCGACAGGGGGTTTAATTATTGCGTCAGCACTAGCTATTGAAACTGTAAAACCATTAATCTACGTAAGAAGCAAACCAAAAGATTACGGTACTTCAAAATCAGTTGAAGGAAAAATTCATGAAGGAATGAAAGTAATCATGATTGATGATGTAGCAACCACTGGAGGTTCAGTTGTAAATGCAATAAAATCTCTAAATGAAGTTAAGGTCATAGTGAAAGATGCATACGTAATTGTTAACAGAATGGAAGGGGCAGATAAGGCATTATCGGAATTAGGTGTAAAGATGCATTCAATTCTAAATATTTTACAAATTACAGAATCATTGTACGAACAAAAAATTGTAAATGGAAATATTTTAGAAAAAGTGAAAAAACAAATCAGTGAATGAATTCTGGCAGCTCAGACAAATGCCTTCCAATCATCATTCAGATATAACTCTGATTCTTCATTGCAGCCAATAGATTTTGAATTTGCTCATTTTAAAACTAATGGAAAGAAAATGGGCCCGAAGGGCTTTGATCCCTTGGCTCACCGGTTATGAGCCGGTTACTCTACCAAGCTGAGTTACGGGCCCTAAAGTGATGAATTTTTTTTGAGGTATAAAATGTTATGAGATTAACAGTATTTGTCATAACAACTATCAAGTAACAAATTTTGTGCTGAAACAGATTTTTCAGCAATTTCAATTAGATTACTTGTATCAGCATTTGATTTCTCTAAAATATTTCTCCAAGATGCTGTATGTCTAATATCAGCCTCAGTATGGAGTTTAAAGTATTCAGTTGCGTCATCACTTGTTATTTGATAAAATTCAGATAATCCATCAAGTTTAGTTTGACTGATTTTTGGAATTTCTTTTTCAAATGCATACATTGCACATGCACCACCATCAAAAGTATTCATTAATTCAGCCAAATCAGATATTGCCTTTTTAGTTTTATCTAATCCAGAATATGAGATTAATTCATCTTCAGAAATACCAAGTTCGCCAGCAAAGTTAATCCATGGTTGGATATGATCGGATTCTTCTTGTTGGTTTTCAGTTAATTCAGTAATTACAGAATTAGGTGCATTTTCAATAATAGGGGCCATAAATTCAGGAACTGCTTTTACAAGTTGAAAATATTCCTTTGAATATCCTGCTAAAGATTCCTGAGTTAATTTGCCATCAGACCACATTTGGTAAAATGGATGTTTTAGTAAACTTCTTGCTTCAATTATTTCATCAATTCTTTGAATCAGGTTCATAATTCATATCTAATTGCCCAATACAAAAATCTTTGTTGTGTACAAAAGATTTTATGATCTAAAAGAGAAATTTTTATGGGTTCCAGTGGTGTAGACCGGTCAAGCATTCTGCCCTTTCAAGGCAGAGATCCCGGGTTCAAATCCCGGCTGGAGCACCAAGATTTAATTACTAATAACAAAGTTTTTTGATCAATTATCTTGGACAGAAAAAATATCGAGATCAATCCCCTACTTGAAACATATGGGGAATATATTAAAAAAATTGACCAAGCATTAGATAAAGAACTTGCATTATATTCAGAATCAGAATTCATTGAACCATTAAAATATTCACTAGAAGGCGGAAAAAGAATTAGACCAATTATTTTGAATTTATCTGCAGAAAGTATTGGTAAAATAGATGAAAATACATTATCTGCATCATGTGCAGTTGAATTTTTACACATGGAATCAATAATTCATGATGATATCATAGATAATGAAACTATGAGAAGACAAAAAGAGCCATTTCATGTCAAATATGGATACAACACTAGTGTCCTAACAGGGGATTTTGTTTTAGGATTAATTCTTGCAATATCATCAAGATTGGATAATGCCAGAATTACAAAGGATTTGGCGACAACTGCAATGTTAATGAGTGAAGGGGAAATGATTGAAGGAAGATTAGAAGCTAGTGGAGATATTACATTTGATGATTATCTAAAAGTAATAGAATACAAAACTGCAACTGCATTTGAAGTTGCAGCTAGAACAGGCGGAATTATTGCAAATGGAACAGAAGAGCAAATTGAAGCATTAACAGGATATGGAAAGAATCTTGGAATTGCATATCAAATTAGAGATGATTTGTTAGATTGGAAAAATGAAGATAAATTGTTTAATTTACTGATGAAGAAAAGTTCAGATCCAAGAGATATTTTTAACAAAATGGAAGATATGTTGAAAGAATATTCAGAAAAAGCTAGATCTAGTTTAAGAAAAATTCCAGATGGTAATGCAAAGATAAATCTTGAAAATTTAATTAAATTTACTTCATTTAAGGCATAAGACTTGAACTAATTGTCGGTGTTGCAAACTCTACAAATTGAATTAAGGGTTCTGGATATACACCAAATCCGATTAAGAAGACTATAGAGAATATCATTACAGCAATAATTGATTTTGGTTCTTTGACTCTCTTTTCTGTTTCACCTTCAAAGTACATCTTTCTAGTAATCCAACCATAGTAAGCAAGAGATAACGCACTGTTAAGAACACCAGCAATTGCAAGCCATGGTGCCCACCATACTACAGAACCTGCATCTAATGCACTACCAAATAACATTATCTTACTCCAGAAACCTGAAAGTGGAGGAACACCAGCTAATGCAAATAATGCTATAACTAAACCTAAAGCAGTAATGGGCATTCGTCTTCCAAGTCCTTGTAATTTATCTAAATTAGTTACTGCAAGAGTTGTAACAATTCCTGCAATTGCAATAAAGGCTGCACCTTTCATTACAGCATGATTCATTATATGATATAGAGAACCTTGTAAACCAAGAGAAGTATGTGGTGCAACTGCAAGTCCAATCAAAATGTATCCAGCATGTGCTATACTAGAATATGCTAACATTCTAGTGAGGTTCTTTTGCATGATTGCAGCAATGTTACCAATAGTCATCGTCATTACAGCAAGAATACCAAGAGCTAATGTCCAATCAAGATTAAGTACAACCATTCCAAGAACAATAACCCTTATTGTTGCAGCAAATCCTGCCTTTTTTGTTGCTGCAGCAAGAAGAGCGGTAATTGGCGCTGGTGCACCTTCATAAGTATCTGGAAGCCATTGATGGAAAGGTACAAGTCCCATCTTGAATCCAAATCCTGCAATAAACATTCCAACTGAAAGTAAAGCAAGTGGCAACATAGAAGGATCAAGTGTAGCATAACCTTGAATGACTTCTCCAATATTTGTAGAACCAGTTAATCCGTATGCAATTGAAATTCCATAAACTATGATTGCAGAGGATAATGCACCAAACAAGAAATACTTTAAAGCTGCCTCATTTGAGCTTGGATTCTTTTTCATAAATCCGACTAAAATGTATGTTGGAATACTCATTAATTCCCATGCAACAAATAGCATTACCAAGTCAGTAGAATATGCCACTAACACCATACCAATTGTAGCAAGTAAAATTAGAGAATAGTAAACAGCTGGAGAATTATGTTTTCTCATATAATTAAAAGAGCCAACAGTAGTGAACAAAGCAACAATTAACATTGCTATTGCAAAGAATCCACCAAATGCATCATTGACTATTACATCTTCAGAGAAAAGTGCAGATGCAGATACATTATCATTAATGAATTGATATCCAACATAACCCACAGATACAATTAATGCTGCAAATGCAATTACAGCATAAAATGAATTAGAACCTTTTTCTTTTCTTGCAATACTAATAATTGGAAGAAGGATACCAACAGTCCCCAAAATTGCCATTATTACCAATGGAGTGGAAGTAATTTCTAACATTTCATATCACCTATATCAACAATATCAAAACTACGAATAATAGTCCTGCTCCAAATACGAATAGATATGATTGTGAAACACCAGTTTGAGTTCCTTGTATGACTTTGGCACTCCATCCAACTGCTTTCTGCATTCCATCGTTCATCCCATAATCGATAGCTGTCTTTTCAAAGTATCGGTATACACCTCTTGCCAACCACAATGGTGCTACAACAAAGCACCAATACACCATAGCATTAAGGTACCATCTGTTTAAGAGAAGTTTATGAATTGAGTAAAAGAGAATGTTAGAGTTTACAACTTTTGCAGGATCAACCCATCTGCCAATATAGAAGATGTATCCTAATCCTGCACCTATAGCAAACGCTGCTAAGGACGACCCAAGTGCAACAGGATTAAGTCCTTGTAAGAATTCAGGCAAAATTGAGGGTTCTGCTTCAAGATGTGCAGTGTGAATTCCATAAGAATTTTCAAGATAATCTACAAACGTGTGATGGAGTCCTTCTTCGGCAGATAATCCAACAAGTCCAACTCCAATAGTAAGAACTGCAAGAATTCCATATGGAATCCACATAGATATCGATGCTTCATGAATATGATGTCCGTCTTCTTCCATTTTTTCAATGTGTTTACTCTTATTTCCAAAGAAGACTAATCCCATCATTCTCATAGTATAGAAAGCAGTGATAACTGCAGTTATTACAGCGATTAAGTATAGCGGTAATGCCCATTCATTTCCAGATTCATAAACAGCAGCAAAGATTGCATCCTTACTCCAGAAACCTGTTGTGATAAATGGTGCACCCATTAAACCAAGACCTGCAGCCCACATGAATGCATAAGTTTTCTTCATCTTTTTTCTCAGACCACCCATATCAGTCATAAATCGAGAGCCAACAGTATGCAGTATAGCACCAGCTGCCATGAATAATGAAGCTTTAAACATTGCATGGGAGATCAGATGGAAAAATCCAGCAGTGTATCCATCAACATATTGATAAGATAGTCCTGCAACACCTAATGCCATCATCATGTAACCTATTTGAGAACCAGTAGAATATGCAAGAACTTTTTTAATTTCAGGATTAACCATTGCTTGTGTTGCTAATAGTAATGCAGTAATTGCACCAACCCAAGCAATAACTTCAAAGAATTGGTCTGCAAGAATTCCTGCTGCCCCTAATGCAAATACAAGAG
>JAPYTM010000001.1:28613-40457 GCA_029941825.1 Candidatus Nitrosopumilus sp. | reverse complement strand
CTGGATTTGTTGTATCTAGTTGGACCATGGGTGAAAGTAGTCTTAGAGAAGGAAGGCAAGTTGAGAGAGTATTTGAAACAGAAATAATGTCTGATGAAAAATATGTTGTTAGAAGTGTTCAATCATCTGATGCGGCAACTTTGTCAACTATTGGCTTTGGTGCATTAGATACTATTGATGGTGTTGAAATTGCAGGTGTAACTCCAACTCCGCCAGAAGGATACGCTACAACATCCACTGGTGAATTCCCAGTTATGATAGTTTATGGCATGGCTGGAATGGCAGCTCTTGGAGGTATTGGATTCTTCATTTTCAGTAATCGTTCACTCAAAAATGTGACGCAAGGTCAACAAGGAATTGATCCTAATAGATTGATAGGTTACCAAACTAGTGCATCTTCTGGTGGTTATCAAACTAACCGAGGTGAGGCCCAATTACGAGATGATTCTGATTATCAACAAACTCGAAGTGTTTATGATGGCAATTCACAGCAAAGTTCATCATCCACACAAGTTGAAACAACACCCCAAACTCCACCTCCACAAGCAGCAACTCCTGTGGATGAAGATGCCGCATGTGGCTGTGCAGCATCTGTAGAGATGGGTTCTGAATGTGATTGTGAAATGCAAGGCTCTTGTCTTTGTGATGGAACATGCAAATGTAATGCCGAAATTTGTAAAGAACAAGTTCGTGCAATGAGTTAATTTAAAGAATTTTAAAAAAAAACATGTGTGCTGGGAGTAACCCTCCTTCTGTTTTCACGATATTTCGCTTTGCAGCCTACCTGAACCTGGTACAGGATCCTAGGGTTCTGTTTGGCTTTGCTCCATGTGGGTCGTCTGTTTCATTCCTTTTATGGAAACCTCAGGTTTTCACCATCACTGTGCGCCATATTGGATTCTTTTCTGCTCCGTTGCCAACCATCTCTGATTATCTATCTCCAGATCACATTTCCTGTATGGAGGGAGGAGTTTCCTCTGCCGTAGCAGCGTGTCGTGCTCCAGCTCACATATTTTTGATACTCTTTGATTACATTTGAGTATTACTTTTCAGGTTTTACCCCTGTAATGAATAAAGTTCCAAATTCTCGTTTCCACTTTTTCCTGCTCTTCAAATCTTTGATATGTTTTGTTTTTACTTTAAATCCTACATTGAAAAATAATTGTCGCCATTCTTTTTTTGAATGAAGATGCATCTGTATTTTCATAATTCCTGCCCATCTTGCAGTTGCTTTGTTATCTGTGTAAAAATCTGTTCCACAAAATAACTCTCCACCTGGTTTTAACAATTTGTATATTTTTTGAAGTGCTATCTCTATGGAATCTGCATAATAAAGTGATTCCATTGAAAAAACAAAATCAAACTTTCCTTTGTACTTCCAGGATTCTATATCTGTATGAATAAATTCTTCTTTGTTGTTACCTATTTTTTTACTAGCCTGCTCAATCATTTTTTTACTTTTGTCAATTCCTATTGCTTTTTTACAATTATTGTTTTTAGAAATTTTTTTGACAACCCATCCATTCCCACAACCTACATCTAGAAATGTAAATGGCTTGTCAAATTGTATTGATTCTAAAAATTTTGAAACATTCTTTCCATGTTCTATTTCCATTAACTCTGCTCTACCATTTTGTGCCCACTTGTCGAATGTCTTTCTAACTTGATCCATTTTTTTATTCAATCCCTCACATCTTACTATTCTTTGATATGAATAAATTCTACATGCTGTTTATATTTATTTTTTAATAATTTAATTTGAATAAAATTACCTATCGCACTGTGCCAAAAATCAGACCATATAACTAAATCTGTATTGGCTTGATTTTTTAATATATGATAATTATTTTTTCCCCTTTACTAAACTGAATAATTGTCTTACTGCAAGTTTTGGATGGTGTGCTGCCAATTTTATCATATTAGATAGACCAAAATCAGCTTTTATGAAATCAATAAATTCATCAGAACTTAATTCTTTGATAATATCTAATTCCTTATCCCATTCCTCATCTGATAGACTAATCCATCTATCTTGAACTTTACCTGCAGATTTTATTTTTGATTCTATTTCTTTTTTCCAATTTACCTCATATGGATGAAGCATTGTTTCATCTGTTTTTCCAGATTTTACTGCATCTGATACTACTTTTCCTGCAACTCTGCCAAACTTGATTGCATATCTGATCCCTTCTAACACAAGTGGATTTGCTTGTCCTGCTGAATCTCCAACTAGTATCAAATTATTAAAAACTGTTTTTCTTGACAACCCATCATTTGGAATTAACCCGTAATGAAATTCAATTGGTGTTATTTTTCCTAATTTTTTTATTGGACCTAGCTTTGCATCCATAATTTCTTTGAGTCTTTGTGTTGGGTCTACGTTTGATTCGGGTTTTCCAACACCTACTCCAATTCGTACCATGTTGCCCCCTAAAGGAAAAATCCATGCATATCCTGCAGGTGAGTATTGTTGCCCAACCATTAACCACCATGTTTGAGCATCTATGTTTTCTACCTCAACTTCGTATTCTGCACCTGCTCCAAACCTTTCCCATTGTGTAACAAACCCCATTGCTTTACAAACTGTTGAAGAAAACCCACTAGCATCAATTACTACTTTGGAATGAAATACAATTTTTCCATTTGGCCCAACACCACTTACTCCTACAATGTCTCCTTTATCATTTTTAATCACATCATTAATGTTAGTTTTAACAAAAATATCTGCACCTGCTTTTTCTGCTTCATGTGCAAGCCATCTGTATGTTTTTCTAACATCTAAAACTGCAGCTTTTGGAACTGTATCACTTATCGTAATTTCGTTATTTGGAGAACAAAACGAAAAATTCTTGATTGGATTAAAACAATCATCTGGAATTCCAAATTCCTTGATACTCTGAATCCAAGTCACACCACTAGTCCTTACTGTTTCTGCAATTGAATTTTCTTTCTCAAGTAATGCCACTTTGATTCCATTTTTTGCAGCAGTAAATGCTGCAGATGATCCTGCTGGGCCCCCACCTACAACTACTAAATCATAATGATATTCCTCTGACAATTAATTTGAATCAATATCCTCTAGGATATAATTTTGAGGTATGTGAAAAATTATTTTTTTAAAATAGCACTGCCTGCTGTGTCGTTTTCTCTTTCTGAATCAAAAGTCTCCATATGTGCAAGATCTCTATGCATGTAACTATGAGTTTCACCAACAGTTTTTCTACAGAATTTTGAATGAATTGTTTCTTCTATCTTTAATGTGGTTTCATTTTCGTGAAATAGACGTTTTCCACAATCAGGACATATGATTTCAGGCATAAAACCAGTTTGTATCAAATCTATTTAGATGTTTCAGGTTATTTGTTGTAAATTAGATCTGATGCATTAATGAACCTAAACTTTAGATTGTTATGAATTTCTAATTTATTATGGAAGACTCTCAAATTGTTTCTTTTGCTATGTGGTCTATAGTTACTGGAATTATTATGTTGGTTTCAGGATTTAGCTATCGTGCATATTTGAAGAAAAAAAGTAATTCAATTTCTTCATCTTGAGAAAGAACAAAACATATGTAATTTTACTCAAAAATATTATCTAAAAAATTATCCTTCTGAAGATGTTTTACCACCATCTACATTTAGAATTGTTCCTGTAACCCAATTTGATTCATCTGATGCTAAATACAACACAGCATTTGCAACATCTATTGGCTCACCTATTCGTGCAAGTGGTAATCTTTCTTCTAGAACTTTTCTAGCTTGAGGATCATCAAGATATGGTTTTATCATTCCTGAATTAATGATTCCTGGATTTACACAATTACATCTAATATTTTGTCTTGCATATTCTACTGCAATTGATTTTGTGAACATCAAAATTGCAGCCTTTGTAGATGAATACACAGCCAAGTGTACTCTTGGTATAGCTCTTTCACTTGAAATTGAACCAATATTTACAATTGCACCACTTTTCACATCTGTCATTTTTGAAAGAACTGCCTTTGTCATGTGAAATACTCCAAACAAGTTAATGTCAATTAATTTTTTAATCTCTGAATCTTTCATTTCATGAAAATGTACTGGGTCATTAATTGCACCTGCATTATTGATTAAAATATCTATTTTACCATATGTGTCCATTATTTGATTTACAGCCTGTAATACTTGTGATTCATCAGTTAAATCACATGAAATTGATGCAGTTACTTCTTCACTACCTATTTCCTTTCTAGCCTCTTCTAATTTTTCAAGATCTCTTGCAACTAGGATAACTTTTGCCCCTTCATCTACGAATCTCTTTACAATTCCTTTACCTATGTCACTTGATGCACCTGTAACAATGGCAACTTTATCATTTAATCTCACGATCTCTTCTAATTTACATAACTTATAGAATTTTTGTTTTTTCTTACTCGTGAATTTTAATTAGATTCATTAATTCTTTTGATATATTCTATGATTCCTGTATAATCTATTTCTCCTAACCCTTCTTTGATGGCATCTCCGTACACTTCTTCAGCTTTTTTTATCATTGGCAATTCAACTCCTAAATTTTCTGCAGTTTTTGTTATGGTGCTAATATCTTTTTTTAAGTTGGCAAGTGTGAATGTTGCATCATATTTGCCATCTATCATTTTGTATGCCTTTTTTTCACTCATTCCAGTTTTGAAATATGTTGAGTTTAAAATTTCAAGAAAAATCTTTGGGTCTACATTAGCATTTTTTACAAGAGTTATTCCTTCAGATAATGCAAGTGCAAGCATGGTTATTTGTAAATTCATAGCAAGTTTTACTGTATGAGCAATTCCTTTTTCACCTAGAAAAAACACTTTGTTTGCAATACTATCAAAGACATTTTTACAATACTCAAAACTCTCTTTATTTCCTGATACCATCATCACTAATTCCCCCGTTATGGCAACATTTGGCCCTCCCATTACTGGTATGTCTAGTTTATTGATGTTATATTTTTGAAACTCTTCCCAAATATTTTTGGATTCTGCTGGACCAATTGTACTCATGTCTGCAACAATTAATTTCTCATGTTTACCCTCAATGATTCCATTTTTTCCAAAAGAAACCTCACTTACTGCATTTGCATCTTTTACTACTATGATTACTATCTCTGAATTTTCTGCAACTTCTTTTGGTGATGCTACAATCTTGGCTCCTTTTTTCTTTATTTCTTCAGCTTTTTTGTTTGTTCTATTGTATGCTGTTACTTTAAAATCTAAATCTAGTAAATGTGATGCAACTGCATTTCCAAGCATTCCTAGTCCGATAATTCCTATCTTTTTCATGTTTTCTTGTTCCTTTTTACACTAATGCCGTTCTTCATTTTGAATTTCCCATTGACTGTTTCCAAATCTTGATGTAACCAACTCTAATTGCCCTATTGTTTTATCACCTTTTTTGACTTTTGCATAATCTAATTTTTTCATTTTATAGATTTTGTCTTTTGGTTTGTAACCTCCTTCAATAACTTTAACCTTGAACCTTTTGCTTGCTTTAATTATTAACCTTCTTGCAATTTGAATATCCCCCATCCATGAAAACATTTCAAAATCACCAAAATTTGCTGTAGAAATTTTATAATTATACAATCTTGCTTCAAGTTTTACTTTTTGAGATTTTGATTGTTCATTAATCCACGCAACAACTTCTTCTCCATGATTAATTTCAACACCGAATGTTTCTGAATTTCCCATATGTTAAAACTCATGATTTTGAAGCATAATAATCATTTTCAAACAATTGTTAAACTAAAATATTGATTTAATCTCAAAATTTTATGCTTACTGTTGATTGCACAGATGTTTTATCGATAAAAAATGAATTAGTTGTTTATGTGTCTGATGAGGTGGCAGCTATTCCTACTCTAAAACAGCATCAATTTACTCTATCAACATTAGATGATGAGATAATTGATACTGGCATAGTTATTACAGCAATCAAGGAATTTTTGGATTCCATTGGTGAGGGAAATAATTTTGCAGTGATATCTAATAATGATTCAATTAACATCAAATCTATTTCTGGCACAGTTATTGAGCGAAAGACTATCCCTCAACAAGAAATGTTTTCATGTACCCATTGTGGATTTGTAACTAGGTTTGAAGTTGAACTAAATACTCATATGAAAATACATTATTTTTGAATATTCTAAAGTTATAATTTATCTCAATTTTTACAATATCTTCTGATAATGAATAATCATACTGTGGAATTGTTTTTTGATATTCTGAAATATAATTTTATACTAGATATGTTTTAAAATTTATTATAACTTCATCTGTTTTTACCTTCTTCCTAAAAATATCATAAATAATTATTTTATAGTAATCTGGTTTTGTGATACTTGCATTACCATGTCACAACCTCTCTAAAATGATTACAAAAATTCTACAACTATTTCTTCCAGAATTTTTTTCATATTTTGATTTTTAACAGGATCTTTATAAGCACTAATCTTAAATTATAACTATGGACAAATATTCAAAAAACAATGTCACTAAAGTCTATTGTACTAGTTGTGATTTAATTTTTGAATCTAGAGTAAAGTTTGAAAAGCATCTTGAAAGACATTCATCAAGTATTCCATGTGAGGTATGCCCAATTGATACAGTCTTATCCAAAATTGCAAGTTTGTTTAAAAGAAAACCTTCACGTAATTTGGAATAATCTTTTTTAACCCATCTTAATTGGTTTGAGTTATGAACAAAAATATTGTAATTATAGGCGTAATTATTGTTGCAATTGTTGCTGGAATTGCAGCATTTTCTTCATCTCCCACTGAAACTGTAACTCTTGACATGGGTAGAACACATGGAACTATTTCAACTGACATGGGTTCTCCTATTTTGGGTAACCCTTCAGCACCAATTACTATTGTTGAATTTGGAGATTATCAATGTGAAAGTTGCTATCATTGGTTTCATAATACAAAGCCTGCAATTATTCAAGAATACATTGAACCTGGAACAGTAAATCTTGTTTTTGTTGACTTGGCATTTTTAGGACGTGATTCACCAATAGCTGCTCAAGCATCATACTGTGCTGAAGACCAAGAGATGTATTGGGAATATCATAATTTACTTTACACTTCACAAGAATCACCAATTGATAATGGTTGGGCCAATTCTGAACGACTAAAAGCATTTGCGTTTAGTTTGGGTCTTGACATGGAACTCTTTGAAACTTGCTTGGATTCTGAGAAATATTCAAAACGTGTTCAATTTAATATTCAACAAGCAAGAGAACATGGCGTAAGGGGAACTCCTGGATTTTTTATTGTGAGTTCTGATTCTCAACAACAAATCAATGGAGCACAACCATTCTCTGTGTTTAAAAAAATATTGGATTCTATGATATAGATGGTACAAACAATCAAACTTGTATTTTCTAATTTTAAATATATCATTTTAGCAACTAGTATTTTTATTCCAATGTTAATTGGGTTGTTGATATTATCAGAATATATTTTTCTTGAGCCCTATGTTGTAAGTCATATTCCTTCTGGAAGTGAATTTGGTTTTGTTCTAATTGTGATACTTTCATCATTATCTGCATTGGTGATCCCAATGAACATTTTTAGAATCAGTATCCTTAAAAGTTCAAAACAGAAAATGGGTGGAGGTATTTTTGGTTCGATAATTGGTGCAGCAGCTGGTGCGTGTAGTTGCGGGCCTGTAGGATTTGCTGTGATCTCTACATTTGGTTCTGTGGGTGCAACTGCAACAGCATTTTTAACAAATTATGAGACTCCAATTCGATTTTTTGCAATTGCAATTCTAGTAATTACTTATTTTACAACTGTAAAATCCCTCAAAACTGAATGTAAAGTTAATTCATAATTTTACTGCATAAGAAATCACCATTTGGGCAAACTTTTACGACCTTGGGATGTATCTTGCTGTAATTTTATTGATTATTGTGACTGTCATGTATATTCCAATTAGGCCAAGCCGACGAGATCCGGATGCTGATGAAATGGAAGATATGGATTAGTATTTTTCCTATTTCACACACTAACTCATGAATTTCTAAATCTTGTAAAGTTGAGATATTTATTTAGCATTTTCTCAGATTTTTTATGATAAAGAATTGGAATCTTATTGCTGGAATTTCAATAATCTCTAGTCCAATTCTTTTCTCCATGATTGCATTTCCTGAGTCTATAGCTTGGAGCTGGAATGAAGGACGTGGCGGGTATTTTTTTGCACTTGTTTTTGTAGTTGCAGAACTAATTGGTCTTAGATTTGTTATTTCAAGAAAACGATTATTATCAGCAATACCTATGGCGTTCATTGTTATTTTATATTTAATTTCATTAGAGTATGGATTAAGAGATTACATAATTCAATCTGCAGAACAATTTGATGTTCAATTAATTTATTCCTGGACTTGGATGTGGGACTTTTTTGTAATGGCAATTTTTATTGTTGTTGCATTGAGTGTTTTCTTTGGAAAAAAATGGATTCGCATTGCTCCTGCAGCACCAATCTTTCTTACTGGAACTGCAATAATTTTATCCCTTGATGCATTTTTCCCATATGACACACTTGGTCCATTACAATACATTGTACCTTATTTTGTTCAAGCTAATGTTTGGTTAGTTACATTGCTTGATCTTGGAACTGCAGTAGCTAGAGACAATGTAATGTTCTTACGAGGTGATCATGGTTCAATGGCATTACAAGTATTTTGGCCATCAGCTGGAGTTCATAGCATAATCATTTTCTCTTTAGTAATTGGTGCATTCATGTTAAAGATGAATATTCCACGAAAAAGAAAAGCTGCATATTTTATTTTGGGAATTATTGGCACCATAATCGTTAATCTAATTCGTATTTTTTCATTATCTTGGTATGCCCTAAAAGTCACTACTGATCCTGTGGCATGGGAAGAATATCATAAAATTGCAGGTGAAATCATGTTTTTGCCGTGGCTATTTGCGTTTATTTTTGTTGTAATATTGATAGAATCAAGACGTCTTAAAAAATCAGAATCTAAAGGAAATTTCCCACCTAGAAATAACTCGTAATATTATTTTGCCCCTTTATACCTGAAAGTTCTGAAACCTTTACGCCTAATCTTCTAATTGTGTCTGTCTGATTTTTCAGAGTCTCTTTTAGTAACTGATCAATATTTTTTTGTAATTCTTCTAAACTTGATGTGGGATTTTTTAGCATTTTTGACTTTGATTTGTTTGATAAATCTGATTGAACAATATGTATTCCAATTAATTTGAACATTTTGTTATTTCTCTTTATAATTTGATGTACTTCCTTACACAACTCATTAATATTTTCAGATAAAAATTGATAATCTTTGGAATCTTTCTTCAATGTCATGATTTTACTATATTGGATTCTTTCTTCTTTTTCTTTTACTGGTTCATTATGAATCCCTCTAACTGCATTGTACATGTAAGTTCCACTTTTTCTTCCAAACTCTTTATTCAGAGTAAAGATATCTATTTTTTTTAATTCTTGTATTGTTTCTATGTTCATCTCTGAAAATTTTTCTTCAGTTTTCCCCCCAATTCCAGGTATGACTCTAATTTTTAGTTGATCTAAAAAGACTTCAATTTTTTCAGGAGATACTATTGTTAATCCATCTGGTTTCTGAAAGTTTGATGCAATTTTTGAGATTAATTTATTTGGTGAAATCCCAATTGAACAACTAAGTTTTGTTTTATCTCTAATTGAATTTTTTATTTGTTGTGCAAGATGACTTGCTTTTAGAAAATCACCCTCAATTCTTTTTGTTACATCTAAATACGCTTCATCTCTCCCAACATATTCAAAAATATCTGCACTATCCTTCATAATCTCCATAGCTTTTTCAGACACTTTTGAATAAAACTCAAAATCAACTGGTAGAAACACTGCATCTTTTCTTTCAGATAACCTCTTTTTTGCAAATGATATTGGTATCCCTGATTTGACCCCATACTTTCTTGCAGTATAATTTGCAGTAGCAATCGCACCACTGTCTCCCCCCCTATCTGAAAATACACAAACACAAACTGGTTTTGATTTTAATTCAGGAGATCTTACCTCTTCACATTGTGCATAAAAATAATCAAAATCTATGTGGAAAACTACTCTTGTTTCCAATAATTTTCTAGATTATTTTGATTATTACTATATTGTGTATTCATTAGACCTATACTGAAAGCATTGTATGTTCAATTTTGTTAAAATGTTGAACTAATCCAAAGTTCATCTAATGTAATTACATTAAACCCCAAATGATTTAGATTTCTTTTCACATTTTGGGCATGCTAGTCCATTTGTTTTAATTCCACATTTTTTACAACGTATATCCATTCCTACTATGTCCTTAGATGATGTTTTGAATGCCTTGATAATTAAAACTGCTATTAGTATAACCCCTATTGCAATTCCAATCAGTACAAGAACCATGCTATATTAAGCGTGAGGGATCAATATTATTCCTTGTCTAAAATTAAAAATGAAATTAAATTAACATCAAAAATTATGCATGACCATTTTTCAACTATTGCCTCAAAATATCAAAGTGTAAGAACACTTGACACAGAACCAATCTTACACATTAAACATAGACTAGATGAAAAAACTAACATCAACATGGCTGATGTTGGTTGTGGTGATGGTAGATATTCCTTAGAGTTTCTAAAAATCTTTGATGATTCATTTTACATTCATTGTGTAGATTACAATGAAAACATGCTAAAATCACTAGAGACTAATCTTGTAGAACAAAACATTACAAATTTTTGTACAAGGCAAGGCGATGCAAACAAATTACCACTAGATACCAAATCCATAGATTGTATTGTTACATTTAATGCAATACACCATTTTGATGTTCCAAAGTTTTTGTCTGAATCACTACGTTCACTCAATGATGATGGACGTATATTCATCTACACAAGATTAAGAAATCAAAATGCTCAAAGTGTATGGGGTAAATATTTCCCATTATTTACAGAAATGGAAAATCGTTTGTATGAGTTTAATGAATTAGAATCACACATTAAAAATGCTGATATGAAAATCCACTCCACTAAAACATTTGAATATTCTAGAACCTCTAGTTTGGATAGACTGGTTCATCAAGCTAAAAATAACCACTATTCTACATTTGCTCTTTATGGTGAAAAATTATTTGGTGAATCTCTAGATACATTCCAACAAAACATCGAGAATAATTTTGATGATTTGGAGAAAATCTCATGGACTGATGGGAATACTTTGATAGAAATTAAAAACTAATTTCAAAAAAACTATTTCTCTTCTTAACTACGTCAAAAATATTACCTATTTTTGTCTGAATCAATACAATCCTAAATCTCAAATTAATGAGAAAAAATACTGACGAAAAATGACCATGATCCATCTAAATACTGAATCTACTCAATGTTTTCATGGATTATCCTATATCTATTGATGAAAATGGTGTAAATTTTAAACCTGAAAAAATGGAGCAAGAAAAACTTTATCATTGCATATTCAAAAATAAAGTGATCCTAGTTTTCAAAGACTCTCAGGATTTCTTAAATTGCTATGAGATTGAAGAAGAAGACTTGGTTAATCAAATTAAAAATTCCAATGATGATGATCTTGAAAAATTACTTGAAGGCTACATTCAAGGCAAAAACCTCAAAAATTAAATAAAACCAAATAATGAATTTTGTATAACAGGAATTTTAAATTGAGTGACCCTAAAAAATCAAAAGACGCAGAAGATATCTTATCTGAGTTTGATTCTCGAACTAAATCCACACCAGAACCTGAACCAACACCAGAACCTGAACCAACACCAGAACCTGAACCAACACCAGAACCTGAACCAA
>JAPYTM010000001.1:0-28513 GCA_029941825.1 Candidatus Nitrosopumilus sp. | reverse complement strand
CACCAGAACCTGAAGATCGTAACATAATCTTTATTGGCTCAAAACCTATCTTGACATATGTCTCTGCAACATTAACACAACTTTCAACAAGACCTGTAATTACAATAAAAGCTAGAGGTAAAAAAATAACATTGGCAGTAGATGTATCTCAAATGATTCTCAAAAGAATGGATACTGTAGGTTATGTAATTAGTGATGTAAGAATTTCATCTGATTCACTTACTTCTCAAGATGGGAAGCAAAGAAATGTTTCAAACATGGAAATTGATATTACAAAAGAATAATCTAAAAATTTTAATTTCAATTAGTGTTGTATTTTTTGTTATAATTATTTTAATATTTTCTTCTGATAATTCTTGTGGCATTTCACACATGTCGATTTTAAATGAAATTACTTTTTATGAAAAAACATTAGACCCTGAATTTTGTGAAGTGATTCTTGAAAAGATTGATTTTTTTAATGAAACATGTGAACCCCAAATTGAAATTTTAGATTGCAGTTAATTAAAAACCTCCATCAAAAATGTCACTCCAAAATAAACTAACATCACACTTAATCCTCCCATCAATATTTTGTAATTGTTACTTGATAGAATTTTTCTACTCTTTGATGCAAGAAATGAAATTGCACCCATCCATACAAAATCCATCCAAATATGTAAAATAAACATAACAAGTATGCCTGAAAATGCCCAAATCATCATTGAATCTGAAATTAATTTGAATCCAATTGTTAACCACCAAATTATGAAAAATGGGTTTAATGCACTTAGTAGAATCCCTGCAATTAATGGTCCTTGCTTTGGATTAATCTGAATTGATTTTGATTTTCTAAATAGTGACTTGATTTGAATTGCAGCAAATGCAAAAAGTGTGATTGCTCCAAAAATAGAAATTATTGTTCTAAATTCTGGAAATATTTCTAGGGAAAACACACCAATACCCAACAAAACTACTAACGGTAACTCTACAATGGAGTGGCCTATTGCCATTTTAATTCCAGCTTTTGTGCCTTGTTGTACACCATACACCAGATTTGCTGCAAAAAGCGGGCCTGGAGCCATAACCCCTGATGCAGAAACTACAATTACTAAAATTGCAAATTCTAGAACCTGCGTCATTGTTTTGGATTACTTTTATTCTAAGATAAACCTGATTGAAAAATTCTATCTATACATTGAATTTCTAAGATGTTTTGATTCTTCTTCTGTTTCTTTAATCATCTGTTCTGCTTTTTCAGCCTCTTGTTGTAATGATGAAACATCACATGTTGCCCCTGGAATTAATTTAGCAATTGCAGAACAAAGTTGTGCACCTGATTTAAAATCTGGACCCTTTCCATCAGTTTGGAAAATTAACACAATCACATCTTGCCCCATCATACTTCCTTCATTTAGTAATGTTCCAGGAATTCCTGGTACTGTTCCATGATCTAAAACTTTCAAACCTACATCCTGAATTATCTTTCTTGCCGATTCTGTACTACCAACACCAATTGTTTCCTCATTACCCTCAGATGATCTGACTGCAATACTGCTGATAATTAATTTGATTTTGTGTTTTTTTGCCCACTCTAACATTGTTTTAGCTGTTACTTTGTGTAAAGTTTGGTCAAGTGTAAGGTATGATAGAAATATTCCTACTTTCAAATCCTCATTTATGAAAATCCTTGCTGGAAAATTTGGTTTCTCATCTTTAACCACACTAATTGCTGGAAAAATATCTGAATCAATAATTCCAACCATTTTGAATTGTAATGTTTTAATCATTGATTCTGATGCAATTGCACTGCTAAACCCAGCTGATGGAAATCCATCCACAAGATACCCTCCCTCTAAATTTATTGATTCTAATTCTCTAATCTTTATTTTTGGTGTCAATGCTTTTTTTTATATTCCTTAGATAATAATTTTTATTTATTTTAATTTTGAAACTAGTGCTGCGTAAATGAACGGCAATATTGTAGTCACTTCTGCATGAAGTGTTGCTTGCTTTGCCTCTTTGGTAACTTTTCCCCATGAAATTGCCTCTTTAACTAGTGCTCCACTTAAACTTCCATCAAATTCTTGTGCAGTTGTAATGTAAAACGCATAATCTAAGCCTTCTCTGTATTGATTCCACCATAATGTGTGGTGTTTTGATATCCCGCCCCCAATCATGAATGCTCCTGACTTTTTAGCTTTGAAAATTAATCCTGAAAGTAAATCTGCATCCCCCATCATGTTTAGTTTAAAATCGTGATGTTTTTGTGTGAACATCCAAATTTGATTTCCTACTGCGCCATCCATTATTCCTGGAACAACAATGCTGATGTTGTTTTTGTTTGCCCAAAATAGAAATGAATCCTCTCCCAAATGCTTTCCAATCATTTTACAAATATCTGCAGTTGTCATTTCTCTTACCCCTTTTTGATACTCTTCTTCCAAGAATGCAGTCATTTTTTCTTCAATTAATGGCCCGTAACTATCCATAGGGACTAGTATGTTGCCTAACCTGTGGATGTTTTGATTTGCCAATTCTTTGTCATCCATTGAAAAAGAACCTTCTTTGTAATGTGAAAAATGTCTTGCAATGTCATGATCTAGTGCTCCACATGTTGTAATGCCTACATCAAACCAATTGTTTTTCATCATATTTTTGATAATACCTCTTAACCCTGTGGATACAACAGCTCCTACAAATGACACAAATCTAAGACACTGTTCATCTGAAATCATTTTTGTTAAAATATCTAATCCATCTGATAAATTTACTGATTCAAATCCTCCTGATTGAGACAACTCTTCAAATATTTTTTCTATTGATGTGTTTGAATCAATTTCTATATCTTTAACTGGACGGCCCGGCTCAATCATATTTTATTAGTTGATTCCAAGTATAAAATTCTGCCTTAGTTGATGTATGTTTCTAATTAATTAGGTAAACTATAAACCCGTTCAGCTATACTCATATTCACATGACAGGTCAAATTAAAGTTGGTTTAGTAGGTATTGGTAATTGTTTTACAGGTTTAATTCAAGGCATTCAATATTATAAAAAAAATCCATCACAAGAAGTAACTGGAATAATTCATGACAAATTAGCAGGATATGGAATTCATGATATTAATTTTGTTTGTGGATTTGATGTAGCTGAAAATAAAGTTGGCAAACCACTAATGGATGCAATTTATGAATCACCTAACATGGTTGATTGGATTTCAAAAGACGAGATGCCAAAAACTGATGCTAAAGTCTATGAGAGTCCCATTTTGGATGGTGTAGGTATTTGGGTAGAAAATAAAATCAACCCAATTAAAAATCCTAAAAGCATTGATCAAATCACTGAAGATGTAAAAAAAGTAATCAAAGATTTGGGAGTTGAAATAATTGTATCATACTTACCTGTAGGTTCTGATAAAGTGACAGAATATTGGGCACAAATTTGTCTAGATACCCATACTGCATTTGTAAATTGTATACCTTCTTTTATTGCCTCAGATGAAAAATGGGCAAAAAAGTTTGAAGACAAGAACATTCCTTGTATTGGTGATGACATAAAGGGTCAAGTGGGTGCAACAATCGTTCATAGAACTTTGGCAAAATTATGTAGTGATAGAGGAACAAAAATTGAAAAAACATATCAAATTAACGTTGGAGGAAATACTGACTTTTTGAACATGAAAGAACAAGACAGACTAGTTTCAAAGAGAATTTCAAAAACAGAAAGTGTTCAGAGTCAACTAAAAGAAAGATTAGATGATGATCAAATCTATGTTGGTCCTTCTGATTTTATTCCATTCCTTGGTAATACCAAACTAATGTTTATGAGAATTGAGGGTCGTCAATGGGCAAACATACCTTACAATATGGAAGTTCGTTTAGAAGTTGATGACAAAGCAAATTCTGCAGGAATTGTAGTTGATGCAATCAGATTGGCAAAAATTGCTCTTGATAGGGGAGTTGGTGGGCCTATAAAACCTGCAAGTGCATATCTAATGAAACATCCAATTGAGCAAACATCTGATGTTAAAGCAAAAGATGAATGTGAAAAGTTTGTTGCTGGCAATTAATGAAACTTATTAGAATCTGAAAATCTACTCTTTCGGCTTTTTTCATATTTATCAAAGTTGAATTCTTTTGCAATTCCTCCCTCTTTGCTTAACTTGGTAATTTTTGTAGTGACTATATTGTCATTTTCCATTAAATCTACAATGATACTGTTCCCTCCAAATCTCTGATTTTTTACATTAGCTGCAATAATTGGAACTCTATTTTCTAATGCCCTCACCTGTACATACAATTGCCATGGTTCTATTCCTCTACGTACAATCCTGCTAGGTGAGATGAGTATTTGGGCTCCTTTTTTGACTAGTGTATTTGCAACTTTTGGAAACACCATATCATAGCAAACTATTACTCCAAATTTACAGGCTGTATTGAAAATTTTAACTGTATTTCCGGGCTTTACCTCCCCTCGTTCATACCCAAATGGATGAATCTTCTCTTGTTTTCCTATGAATTCCCCTTCAGGGCCTATAACTGGGGCAATTATTGATATTTTTTTTGCAATTTGATAAAACGCACCTGGAACAATTGTCATGGAAAACTCTTTTGCAATTTTTTTAAACTCTGAAAACTCTAAATCAAAATTTGAAATTTTATTATTTTTTAGCCACTGTTCAGGCAGGCATACAATATCTGTCTCTTTTTTTCCTAATTTTTTTAACATTTCTGCAACTTTTGAGATTCCGTTTTGATTTGTACTGTATGAAACAGTTTGAATTAATCCTAACTTTACCATACATTTTGAATAATTCCTTTGTAATTATAGGTACGACAAAACTAATCGATCTTTTTTTATAAAATATTTTTTTATGACTGACCACTACGAAAAATATCATAACTCAACAAGAAAAATTATGCAATTCTGTCAACTAAACTTGTTAACCATCGATTATCCTACATAATAAGAAAATACTATCATTGGTTCATATTAAAAAAGTTGAAATTTATGGTTTCAAGTCATTTGGATTTAAAAATACTATAGTTCAATTTGAACCGGGTTTAATATCGATTTCAGGACCTAATGGTTCTGGTAAGAGTAACATTTTAGATGCAATTATTTTTGCATTAGGTGAAAATAGACCAAAAATAATGAGGACTCCTAATTTACGATCATTGATTCATGATGTTCCAGGTAATCGTCATGGAACAAAAATGGCAAGATCTAGTGTACACTTTGATAATTCCGATAGAAAAATAGCAGTTGATTCAGATAATGTTGAAATTACAAGAGAATTAAATGATCAAGGAGACAACATCTACTATCTTAACAAAAAGAAAACAACTCGAAGTCAGATTCTTGATTTACTTGATGTGGCAAATGCAGGTTTAGGTGCATTAAATGTAGTCCAACAAGGAACAGTTACCCGAATTTCAGAATACAATTCAGAAGAAAATAGACAAAGAATTGAGGATTTGGTTGGTCTATCTTATTTTGATGAAAAATCATCAAAGGCCAAAGAAGAACTCGATGAGGCTGATGGACGATTAAAAGTTGCCTTGGCAAGAATGGATGAAATTAAGAAAAGAATTGATGAACTTGAAGAAGAGCGAAACCAAAAGTTACGTCATGATATTTTGGAACGTGAATTAAATAGATACAAAGCAATATCTGCTGCAAATAAAATGAAGACCGTTTCAATCCAAAAAGAATCAAAAGAATCCAATTTACACGGAATTACTACAGACATAACCACTTTTAATGATGAAAGAGATGTTTTACGAACCCAAATTGATACACTTGATGCTGAAAAATCAAAATTAATGTCAAAAGCTGATGCCCATAACCAATCAAAGGCTTCAATTGAGACTGAACTCAGTTCTGCAATGGAACAATACGAAATTCACAACAGTGCTATTTCGGCATCAAAGAAAAGATTAGACCAAATTCACAACAGAATCCCTGAAATTAAAATTGAATTAGACGAAATACAAACTGCTCGAAGTGGTATTGATATTAAAATTTTAAACATGAAAGAATCTATTGAAATAACAAATAACAAGACAAATCAAGTTAACAAAGATTTAGAATTTGTTGATACTCAACGACATAAAATTTTAACAGAACAATCAAAAGCTGCATCTAAAAAATCTGAAATTGATAATAAAATTAAAACTCTCACCACGCAACTAAATGATGTACAATTAAAACTTTCTAAAGTTCAACTTGAACAAGAAGGATCTGAAACAAAAATCAAAACAAATTCTACAAGATTTGATGAAACACAACAAAATATTACTGAATTATCTGGATTTGGAACTAAATTAGATTCTATGACAACAAATCATACTGCAACTGTAAATGAATTAAAATCTAGAATCACAAAATTACAAACTAGAAAATTAAAAATAAATAATGACATGGATGAATTAGGTTTAATTTTAGAAAAATCAAGTAAAGCTGCAACTCAATATGAATCAAAAATTAAAACTGTCAAGGGATTTATGCATGAAGATTATACTGTTGCTAAATTAAAAGAGGATGCAGACAAACTCGGCATTGAGGGATTAGTCTATGAAATGATTTCATGGGATAAACAATACGAACGCTCTGTCCTAGCTGTAAGTTCTGATTGGATTAAAGCAATTGTTGTAAAAGATTTTGCAACACTACTTGGAATTGCAGAATTTGCTAGAAGCAAAAAACTTCCAAAATTAAAAATTATTCCACTTGAAGCAATTCCTAAATTCAAACTAAATTTACCTAAACAATCTGGGGTTGTGGGAATTCTTGCAGACTATGTTACCTGTGATACTGCCTATTTTGCACTCAAAACCTTCCTATTTGGAAATATCATACTTACTAATTCTCGAGAAACTGCTTACAATTTATCTCAATCAGGTTACAAAGCAGTAACCCTTGATGGTGAATTCTTTGAAGCAAAAGGCGGAACTGTAGTTATTGATATTAATTCAAAAATCTCAAAACTCACTAAATTAATTTCAATGAGTAGTGACATTGATGGATTATTCCAATCTATTAGTATAATTAAAAAATACATGCTCAATAAAAAACACTCATTAAAAAAAATAGATGACTCTATTCAATCTTACACTACACGACTTTCTATTTCTGAAAAATCCCTTGTTTCTGCAAATGAGAATCATGATAATCTAAAGTCAAGAATCTCATCTGCAACAAACATGAAAGAACAATTAACAAAAAGAATTTCTGGATTAACTTCTAGACATTTGATTATTAAATCTGAAATATCTGCCCATGAATCTCATGTTACCTCTCTCAATGAACGAATCTTAATTGTTGAGGAAAACTATGCTAGTGGGGAACAAACTCGTATTGCAGCTGAACTAACTAAAATAAATATAAAAAAAACAGACATTGAAGAATCATACACTACAATTAAGAATGAATATCGTGAAAAATCTTCTCAATTAATTACACTGCAAACCAAAGACACTGCAGAACAATCTCAATCCAATCGACTTTATGATGAAGAGTCCTCTTTGAATTTAGAAGATAAAGAAATAGAAACAAAAATTCAAGACTTGGAAAAACAAAAAGAATTAAAAAATACAATTCTTGTAGATTTGAGACAAAAAGAACAAGAACTTATTGCAACATCTGGTTCATCTATTGGGGAAGTAAAAGAATTTGATGATAAATTAAAGATTCTATCTGAAAAAGATAAAGATTTGACAAACCAAATCAATATATCTGAACGTGAAACTGATTCTTTGAATCGTGATTTACGTGATTTGAAGGAAACTGAATCTAAATTACAACAAATTATGACTGTATTTGGATTTAAGAAAGGTATGGAGACATTTGATGTTGAATCTGTTGTTCAAGGATTAACTAGTGAATTAAATTCTCTTAGTGAATTAAATGCAAAGGCACCTGAGATATACATTACAACTTCTAATGGTTATCGTTCAATGTCTGCAAACAAGAATACTCTTGAGGAAGAACGAAATTCAATTATAGCATTCATTGAAAGTGTTGAAAAAGATAAACGACAAACATTCTTGAATGCATTTGATACAGTAGACAAAGAAATTCGTTTAATATTTAATAAAATGACTGGAGGAAATGCTTGGTTAGAATTACAAAATGAGGATGACATATTTACTTCTGGAATTTCTTATATCATTCAATTTAAGAATAAACCAAAAAGAGAATCCACCTCAATTAGTGGTGGTGAAAAAACACTAGCAGCTGTCGTATTTGTTTTGGCACTTCAAAAATTACAACCATCACCATTTTACTTGTTTGATGAGGTAGATGCACATCTTGATGCACCTAATGCTGAGAAACTTTCAGTTATTTTAGAAGAAAGATCTAAGAAAAGTCAATTCATTATGGTATCTCTAAAAGACTCTGTTGTACAAAAAGCAAAATTGATTTATGGTGTATTTCCAAAGAATGGCGTTTCTAATGTTGTAATTTACAAAGACAAACGAATGCCTTCTCTTAGAACTTAATCTAATTCAATATGACATGCACAGAGATGTTTCTTGCCAACTGTATTTAATTCGGGTTCAATTTTGCATTTTTCAATTACATATTGACATCTTGCTCTGAATCTACACCCTTGATACACATCAACATCTGTAGGTTCATTAATTCTAATTTTTTTATATCTGTGTAAATTTTCTGGGTCTGGCTCTGAAATTGCATCAATTAGTGCCTGTGTGTATGGATGTTTTGGATTCTCTAAGACTTGACTAATTGGTCCAATCTCGACAATTTTCCCCATGTACAATATTCCTATTCTTTGACCAAAGTATCTCGCAGTTGCTAAATCATGAGTGATATAGATAAATGAAATATTGTATTTTTTTTGTAACTCTGTCATTAGTTCAAGCATTTCTGCACGTATAGACACATCAAGCATAGATACTGGTTCATCTGCTAGAATTATTTTTGGTTTTAGTGCTAGTGCTCTTGCTAGTACTACTCTTTGTCTTTGTCCACCTGATAACATGTGTGGGTATTTTTTCATAATTTCATCAGCTGGCTCTAATTTTACTTCCCGTAAAACCTCCATCACTCTTTTCTCTCTATCTTTTTTATTTCCAATGTTATGAATTTCAAGAGGCTCTGAAACAATTCCTTCTACTCGCATTCTTGGATTAATTGAATCATATGGGTCTTGATGAATCATTTGTGTGTTCATTCTAATTTTTTTTAAATTTTTATTATCACCTGTAATCTCTTGGCCCTCAAAGAAAATTTTTCCTGAATCTACATCAATTGATTTTAAAATTAATTTTGCAATAGTTGTTTTTCCTGAACCTGATTCACCAGCTAACACAAAAACCTCCCCTTTTTCTAGAGAAAATGAAACATCATCTATTGCTTTGACGGTACTTGACTTTGAACGAAATATTCCTTTTTTTGTAAAATATTTTTTTAAATGCTCAACTCGAAGTATTTCACTCATTCATTATTACTGGTTCATACCTGTATATCAAGAAAATGGTAATGTGTATACATTTGTGATAAGACACTTATGCTCACTGAAAATAAAACTAACACTTGAGTGACACCTCTAATGTTAAATATAAAAAATATGTGCTAGATGATAAACTACAATACTTTAAACCTCATGCTACAAAAATTGAAAATTCCTTTGCAGATGAGATTTATTCGAGTTTAAATCGTGATGAGAAATTCATTTCACCTAAATTTTTTTATGACATTAAAGGCTCTGCATTATTTGAAAAAATCTGCCTACTCCCTGAATATTACCCTACACGTACAGAGGTAAGCATTCTAAAACAATTACAAAGTGATTTGTCTAGTTATCTGGATGATTCATTTCGTCTAGTGGAGTTGGGAAGTGGGGCATCTACTAAAACTCGACTAATTTTAGATGTATTTGAAAAATTTCAAAGAATAGAGTATTTTCCAATTGATATTTCTGAGATCTTGACTGAATCCTCTGAAATTCTACTATCTGAATATGATAATTTACACATTACAGGAATAATTGATACCTACGAGGGGGGATTGGAATTTCTCAAAAACTATGATACAAAAAAGAATCTGATAATCTTTTTGGGATCAAGTTTTGGTAATTTTTCACCTAAAGATGGTGCTACATTTTTGAAAAAAATAAACTCTACAATGAAACCTGGTGATTTATTTTTAATTGGACTAGACTTGGTAAAGGATACTACCATTTTAGAGTCAGCGTATAATGATTCAGCAGGGGTTACTGCTCAGTTTAACCTCAATGTGCTATCTAGAATTAATGATGAACTAGATGCAGACTTTGATTTGAGTAATTTTGCCCATCATTCTGTGTATAATGAGGAATCACAGCGAATTGAGATGTATCTAAAGTCTCTAGTACCCCAAACAGCAGTGATATCAAAGTCTGGTGTTACTATTCCCTTGAGAAAAGATGAACTAATCCACACTGAATATTCTCACAAATTCCAACTATCTCATCTTACTTTGCTCTTTGAGGATGCAGGATTTAAGGTGAATAATACTTGGTGTGATGAGAATGATCATTTCTCACTAACATTATTATCAAAAAAATAAAAAAAATCCTCAAATATGTAATTTAAAGAGTTATTGTGATTATAGGTTGTAAAATTTAGTCTATATCAAAACAATTTCAAAATCATCTTGAAAATAGTCTTGCAAGAAATGACTTTCTTTTTATAGCAACCTGTGCTTTTACTTTTTTTGAATTATCCCTATCTATGATTTTTTCTATGTGTTTATCCAAATATTCATCTGAAATTAGTGTATGTTTTTCTTTGGGTTTTGTTTTTTCTGGTACACTCTTTTGTAATTTTTGTATTTTTAATTCAAGTTGATTACTAGTATGCTCTAAAAATATCATATCAGTCTTGTATAGTGGCTTGTTATTTGCAATACACTCTAAAATGAACTTTAATCTCCCCTCATCACCTATTCCTGAATTTAGCAGGTCCATTGCCATGCCGTGATAGTCTGGTTTCATTTTTTATTTTCAAAGTAATACATTAATATTTTTTACCATGTGATTTTTCATTAAAAATTAAATATCTTCTGCACATCTAAATCCAGAAAACAACCATCTCTCATCAGGTCTAAAGAAATTTCTGTAACTACTCCTAATTGACATTGTAGGTGTTCCAAAAGAGCCACCTCTCAAAACTTTTTGATTTGTAAACCACTTGTCATTATACTCATCAAATCCTGATTTGAATCCAGGATATCCTGTATACTCTGATGATGTCCATTCCCATACATCACCCATCATTTGTTGACATCCTGATGGACTGGTCCCATCTGGATATGTCCCTACATCTGTACATCCCCAGTGGTATGACTCTAGTAGATTACAATTCTTTATGGTCGGGGAGTCATCCCCCCAAGGAAATATCATTTTTTGCTGTGTGGAGTCATTCCAGCATGCAGCTTTCTCCCATTCAGCCTCTGTTGGCAGTCTTTTTCCTGCCCATTTACAATAAGCATCTGCCTCATAGTAGCTAATGTGATTTACTGGTTCATTTGGATTAATTTTTCTGATTCCTAAAAAGTCTCTGACATGCCATGTATCCTCAATTTTTTTCCAATACATTGGGGCATTCCATTTGTTTTCCTTTACTTTTTCCCATCCATCTGATAACCAATACTTGTATGTGTCATATCCTCCTGATTCTATAAATTCCAAATATTGTTGATTTGTTATTGGAAAAATATCTATTTTATAATCATTAAGGTATACTTTGTGTTCTGGCAGTTCTATATCATAACAATATTCTTTACCGTTATACCCCATTGTGTATAGTCCGCCTTTGATGAATACTGATTTTTTCTCTACTGTACCTTGTGGATTGATCTTATTTTGTATAACTGGTTTGTATGACTCTGCTAGTAAATGTTGAAAATCATAAACCATTAATTCCTGATGTTGACATTCATGATGAAATCCTATTGTAATTAGTCTAGTTTCCTCATTAGTTAGTTCATGTGAGTTGATGTATTTTTCCACTCGTTGATTAATTGTGTTAAAGTATTGAAAAATTTGATCAACTGTTGGTCTTGAAACAATTCCTCTTAATCCCTTGTCATGTGGAATGCCAAATTGTTGATAGTATGAATTTAGATATTCTGAAAATTCTTTTGAATAAAATTTATAATTCTTATCTAGTTTACTCATAATTGCCTCATAAATCCAACTAGTATGACCTATGTGCCATTTTGGAGGACTCATAAAAAATGCAGTTTGAACAATATAGTCATCTCTTTCTAAATTCTTTACCAATTGTAATGTTCTTTTTCTAGTCTCTCTGAATGTTTCAAGTAATGGTTTGTTTTGTTCTAGATTTATAGTCATTCTCGAAAAATTATTTTCCTTTCTTTATTATGTCTTCTAGTACCCTCTTGCAAAAATTGGAACTGATTTACTTTGTTCCTTACAATATACACATTTTTGAGTTATATTTTCACTATCCCATGGAATGACTCTGATTTCAGCACCTGTTTCTTCTTTGATCTTCTCTTCACATTCTAATTTTCCACACCATGAGGTACAAAGGAACCCTCCCTCGTCAATTTTTGATTTGAATTCTGAATAATCTGAAATATTTATTGTATTTTTACTTGCTTGTTCTTTGGCTTTTTTTAGCATTTCTTTTTGAATTTCATCTAAAATTTCACTAATCTTATCAATTTCAGAAAAACCTAAACTTGATTTTTCAAGATTGTGTCTTTTTGCTATAACTACACTTTTGTTTTCTATATCTTTTGGTCCAATCTCAATTCGTAATGGAACTCCCTTCAACTCCCAGTCATTGAACTTGTATCCTGGAGACATTCCTTCTCTGTCATCTACATGTACTCGTATGTCTTGAGATTCTAATTTTTCTCTGATCTCATCTACTTTGGGTAATACAATTTCTTTTCCTTCATCGTTTTTGTAAATTGGTACAATTACTACTTGCATTGGTGCAACTTTTGGTGGTAGTACCAATCCCTTATCATCCCCATGAACCATAATCATTGCACCAATTAATCTCCAAGAAACCCCCCATGAAGTTTGCCATGCGAAATGTTCTACATTATCTTTATCTGCAAATTTCACTTCAAATGGTTTTGAAAAGTTTTGTCCTAGAAAATGTGATGTTCCCATTTGCAATGCCTTTCCATCTGGCATGATTGATTCCATTGTAGTTGTATATACTGCACCTACAAATTTTTCTTTTTCACTTTTCTTTCCTGTTACTACAGGTATTGCTAATTCATCCTCAACAGTTTTTTTATAAATATCTAAAATTTTCATAACTTCTTTTTCTGCTTCTTCTTGTGTACTGTGAACCGTATGTCCTTCTTGCCACAAAAATTCAGATGTTCTAAGAAATGGTTTTGTTGCTTTAATTTCAGCCCTTAATGCAGTATTCCAAAAATTAATTTTTAATGGTAAATCTCTCCAACTTTGAATCCATTTGGAATACATGGTGTATGCCAATGTTTCAGATGTTGGTCTTAATGCTAATCTATCCCCAATCTCATTTGTTCCTGAATGAGTTACCCAAAACACTTCAGGATTAAATCCTGCAAAATGTTTTTCTTCTTTTCCTAATAGTGATTCTGGAATTAATATTGGCAGAAATCCATTTCTGATGCCATTTTTTGCAAATTTCTTATCAAATGTACTTCTTAATGACTCCCAAATAGAATACCCATCTGGTCTGAGCACAATTAATCCTTTAACTGGAGCATAATCTGCAAGTTTTGCTTTTAGAACTACTTGAGTATACCATTCACTAAAATCACTATTCTTTGAAACTGTAATTCCTGATTTTTCTTTTCCCAAACTAGAAGCCATAGAAATAATTTTACTAATGAGCCTTTCGTGAGAAATTTCTAATGTCTAAAGTTTGTCCCCTTTACAGAGAACTTTACCCATTACTCTACTTTGAAAATTTGGACACACAAAACATTGTATGAAATGAGTGTCTTCTTTTAAAACTGGACATTCTACAAATTCTTGTTTCATTCTTTTGAGCATTTTTGGACTAACGCCTTTTAGTTTCAATTTTCCTTTCTCATCCATCAATCCTGATTTTTTCATTTCAGCTTTAACATCGTCTGAAAGTTTGTGTCTTCCCTCTCTTTCTTTGATATCAACTTCGAATTTGTGTTCTAATTCGCCCATAATTCTATCGTATCATTCCGTGATTTATTACTAGCGTTTTTGATCACAAAAAAGTTTAAAGCCTTTTGAATTTTTATTTTTATTTTAATACTAGATATATAAGTAAAAATTATTTTTTTAATTGTTTAATGAAGAAATTTCTTGCTTTTAACATGAATATAATTTTGATATTTAGTGGAATTAAAAATTATTCCAGTTAGACAGGTTCTAAAAAAAAACAACTGGTTTTTACATTACTATGTGTATGTTTTATTGCGTGATTCCAAAAATCGCGATTACCAAATCTGGTAGTCAAAACGCAACTATGAAGAACGGATTCTCTCCATTCTTCATGAGATTGGAGGGACCTCTTCAGTTCTTTCAATCTCGCTTTTAATTTTAGAAAAAACTAACATCCGTAATATTTTGCCCAATTACTATCTGCAAACTCACTTGTTTTACAATATCTGGTATCTATTTCACCGTGACCTGATTTCAATATTGACTCATTCAGGATTTTACCCTTACATGTAATTTTGCCAATAATTCTATCATAACTTTTCTTTGTTTGCAAGTCATCCTCATCAACTAAAACAGTAGATCCAACAGGACATATTTTTTCTAGATATTCTTTTGCTAGGATTCCTGCCTCCTCATACATTTCAGGAGTAGATGTTAGTGCAAATCTAATTGATTGGTCATTAACTTTGATTGTATCCCCATCTATCACTTTAGTTACTTTACCTGTGATACATTGTGCATTTCCTGTACATCCTGAATCAACAGGTATTGTAATTACAAGAATTCCAACAGTTATGAGAATGACTGGTATGAAGTACTTTATTGGAAGCATGAGTTCTTAAAGAAATTCTAGTATTATTATTTTATATTCTTAAAGTAATAATTTCATAGTTTTAATGACTAGAATTAAATCACAAGAAATTTCTAAACCTCAAATTAGTAATCCTAGAAGAGTGATTTTGTATTTTTTAAAATCACATGAGATTCTTTGAACATTAACCCGATCAACATTGTTGAATTACGAAAAATTTACTCCCAACTTTAATATAATTAGGATTTTTTTTGCAGATTAGAAATTAATTGTTAGCAATTTTTGATGTTGAAGGTGTTTTGTATGATGAAGAATTCCTTCCAATACTTGCAGAAAAATTAAACAAAGAAGATGAAATTTGGGAAATAACTAAACAAGGAATTCAAGGTAAAATTAACTGGGAAGATGGATTACGAACTAGAGTTAAAGCACTCAAAGGTTTAGATGAAAAAACTTGTAAAGAAGTATCTGATTCACTACCAATTATGACAGGTGCAAAAGAAGCCTGTAGAGTACTAAAAGCTGCTGGCTGGAAACTTATGGCTGTATCTGGTGGTTTTACAATTATGATGGATAGACTACAAAAAGAACTAGATTTGGATTATGTTTATTGTAACGAACTGATTTTCAAAGATGGCAAATTAGATGATGTGAAAATTAATGTTGATTCTGATAAATCTAAAAGTGCTAAAATAAAAATCGCAGAATGGGGTGAAGAAAAAGAGAATATTATCTGTGTAGTTGATGGTGCAAATGATATAAAATTATTTGATATTTGTGGTTTAGGGATTGCTTATAGAGCACAAGATGTAGTCAAGGATTTGGCAACTACTACTTTAGAGGAAAAAGATCTTTCAAAGATTTTAGATATTATTAACAAACACTACAAAATAAAATTAGAAACTACTCCAACAGTGTAAACAATTTTGTAGTACATTTTTTCATGTATTATAATTGCAAATTATTCCACTTTACATTGAAAAAGAAATTCAACCCTCTGATGAACTATCTGAATTAATTTTAACATCTGCTAATTTGTCTGATGGAGACATACTTGTTGTGGCACAAAAAATCATTTCCAAACAAGAAGGTAGAATTGTTGATTTATCTACTGTGACACCTTCATTGCTAGCTGAAGGAATTGGTTCACAATACCAAAAAGATCCTAGAATTATTGAATTAATTTTATCTGAAACTAAACGAATAGTTAGAATGAAAAACGGTATACTCATTGTTGAGACTCATAGTGGATTTATTTGTGCAAATGCTGGAATAGATGAAAGTAACGTAAAACCTGGATATGCCACTTTACTTCCAATTAATTCTGATATATCTGCGCAAACAATCAGATACAAAATTTTGGAACAAACTAACAAAAATGTGGCAGTAATTATTGCTGATACTTTTGGCCGTCCTTTTAGAATGGGACAGACTAATTGTGCAATTGGAATATCTGGATTGAATCCTATTTTGGATTATGCTGGAACTCTAGATTCGTTTGAAAAAATTTTACGTGTAACTGCAATTGCGATTGCCGATGAACTCTCTTCTGCTGCAGAACTTGTAATGGGTAAAACTTTGAAATGCCCTGTAGTAATAATTCGAGATTATTCTTTTAATATTGAAGAACATGTAATTGATGAATTAATTCGTCCAGACAATGAAGATCTTTTTAAATAATTTTTAGTTTTATTCATTTTACAATTTTCAGAAAAATCCTACATTGTCTTTAGATGTATTTCTCATTAAACGCATTTCTAATTATTGGGAATCACAGTGAAGTTTATTTTAAGATAATTTGGAGTTTCAAATAATGTTAATTTCCAGAAAATTGAAAACTGGATTATATGTTATACTTCCTATTCTTGGGTTTGGACTAATTTTGTCAAATATGTTATTTGGTCATCTTATTTTTGTTTCATCTTATGACCAAGATATTAACAAATATTCCATCTATGTCCATTTACAACCTGAATGGGATAGTTATCCCCACAACATTTTGTTTGATGTGACTGATGTATGGTCAAATTCTAACTCTGATCCTATTTTGTATGATCACAATTCTGAGAATATTTCTAATCTAATTCCTTATAATTCCAATCAACTACAATTCCAAAACAAAAAATCATTTGTAGAGTTGAAACATGAATTTAATAACTGTAAATCAAATTGGACCCCCCCATTGTACAGATATGCAGTTGATAGTGTTCGTAATAATTTTGAAGTGATGTTGGGGACTCAACTAAACAATGATCCATACGTTTCAGTTTTTTCAAATATTCCAATGGAACAAAATGAATCAAATAATTCAGAATATGTTCAGTTTATTCCAATTTGTACCTCTAAGGATATTACATCATATGAGTATGCCATTACATCAACTGATGCAGAACTCTCTTTTGATGCCTTTTTTGTTTCATCTGAGGATGAATTACAGAATTATCTATCCTCTGATTTTTTCACATATTATCTTCAGGAGGAATGTTCAGTTCTGAATCACCAGAGTTTCAGTGGTGTTTGTAAAAATATTGGAAAAAATTCAGGCTTGTTAATTATTATTCCAGATGATTTAGAGTCGTCTTTAACTAAAGTAACTGTAAATTTACATGAAGTGTAAATTAAAAAAATCAATTGTTACCTAAAGATATCCTAAGGATTAAACTCAAATAGATTTTAATATGACAAATCACCTTTGTTGAAATAGTCCGATATGTCAGAATCCACTGAAAAAAAATTAGATGCAACTGGATTGTTTTGTCCTGAGCCTGTGTTTAGAACAAAAATTGAAGTTGAAAAAATGCAAGTTGGTGACACACTAACTGTTTCTGCAGATGATCCAGCAGCTGAAGATGATATTTCAAGATGGGTAACAAAAAGCGGTCATACATTATTGAATGTGTCCAAAGACGGGGCTGTAATTACATTTCAAATTAAAAAGGTGAAATAATAAAACCATGACAACTGTTACTGGTACAGACGTGTTAAACCGTGTTGGAAACACACCTCTTGTAAAACTAGATTCTCTTTCTCATGATAATGCTGGATATTTTGCAAAACTAGAGGGACATAATCCATTTGGTTCAGTTAAGGATAGAGCTGCATATTGGATGATTAAAGATGGTGAAGAAAAAGGAATTCTAAAAAGAGGGAAAAGCATTATCATTGAACCCACTTCTGGAAATACTGGAATTGCATTAACTGGAATTGGTAAATTACTGGATTACAAAGTTGAGATAGTTATTCCAGAAAAAGTAAGTAATGAAACTAAAGATATTATTCGAAATCTTGGAGCTAAAGTATTTGAAACAAGTGATGATTTATGTCCCAAAGTTGGTGCAGGTACTGATCAAAGTATTGCACTTGCAACATCTATTGCATCATCTAGGCCTGATACATATTATTCTCCAAATCAATATGCTAATGAGGCAAATTTCAAGGGGCATTATGTTGGGACGGGCCCTGAAATTTGGAAACAGACTGAAGGTAAAGTGACTCATTTCTTTACTGGTGTTGGAACTGGAGGAACTATAACTGGAATTGGTACTTTTCTAAAGGAAAAAAATCCCAATGTTAAGATAATTGGGTGCCAACCACAACAAAATCACTTGATTCAAGGGTGGAGGAATTTTGAAGAGTCTGCAAAACCTGATTTGTTTTTGAAAAGAGAAAGTGTTGTTGATGATTGGGTTTTTGTAGATAATGATGAAGCATTTTCTGTGGTAAAAGAGGTGCTTGAAAAAGATAAACTACTAGTTAGTCCCTCATCTGCTGCAGTTTATGCATGTATGAAAAAATATTCTATTGATGGAGATGCATGTGTTGTGGGAATTTTTGCAGATGATGGTCGAAAATTCAAAAGTGTTTATGCTGAACAAAATATAATGTCTAATGAAGACTTTGATAATGCCATTAAAAATGCAAATCACATGTCTGAATTAGCTTACTAGATAATTATTTTAAAATTTGCTTTAGGTATTTTTCATAACATTCTCTGAATAGGATATTCATATCTTTTTCATGTTGTAAACATTTGTTACTGTGATTTGTAATGTCTTCTTTTATTTTTCTACTCCACAAACTTTGTTGTCTGTCTTTAGTATTCATAATTGATGGGGTTTTTTCAATTTTTTCCATCATTTCAATTAATGTGGTTCCAAGTTGTCTAAATTTACTAGTACGTAATAGGAACATCTGTGCTTTTTCAGTATTTAGTAAATCCATGAAAGAATATGTTTGATTATAGTACTCTAATCCTTTTTCACTGTATTCTTTAAAATCATCTATCTTTTTTTGCCAATATTCTTTTGATGGTTTATTTTCTACTTTATAGCTGAATTGATTTTTTCCTAATTCCATTCCTAATTTAGCGAGTTTTTCACTGTATTTTTCCAATATTTTTTTTAGTTCCTCTGGGTCTTGATTCACAAAGCTCAGTTTACTTGCTCACAATAAAGAGTTTAGATTTTTGTATTTTTCCATGCATTGTTTGATTTTTCAGAATAACTCATTATACATTCATCACAAAATGAATCCCATTCATCTATTCCCATTTTTTTAAAAAATTTTAATGACCAATCATATGTTGGTTCTTTTCTATACTGAAATTGCTGAATTGTATAGATATCTTTTTCATAAAATTTATTCAAACATTTTTTGCATTGTGCATTTTTCATTACTATTTGTCTGCATCTTCTGTAAGATATTTGTCAATATCAATTGCTGCCATACACCCAAATGCTGCAGCAGTTATTGCTTGTCTGTATTCCCTATCATGTACATCTCCTGCAGCAAAAATTCCTTCAATGCTTGTATGAGTTTTATTTTTTAAAACAACATACCCTTTGTCATCTAATTCAATTTGTTTTTTGAATAATTCTGTATTAGGATTATGTCCGATTGCAACAAACAAACCACCAATGTCTAGTGTAGTCTCCTCATTTGTTTTTAGGTTTTTTAGAACTGCTTGTTGGACTTTTTGATCCCCTTTAATGTCTATGACTGCTGAATCCCAATGAAATTTTATTTTTTCATTGTGTAGTGCCCTTTCTTGCATTATTTTACTTGCACGTAATTCATCACGTCTATGAACTAAATGGACAGTAGTTGCAAATTTTGTTAGAAATGTTGCTTCTTCTATTGCTGAATCACCACCACCTACAACTACAATATCCTGATTTCTAAAGAATGGGCCATCACATGTGGCACAATATGATACTCCTTTTCCTCCAAATGTTTCCTCACCTTCCAACCCCATTTTCCTTGGAGTTGCACCAGTTGCAATAATGACTGCTCGTCCTTCATATTCTTCAGATGCTGTCAAAACTTTGAAAGGTTTACGTCTAAAATCAACATCAACTACTTCATCATCAATAATTGTAGTTCCCATTCTTTGAGATTGTTTACGCATGTCAATCATCAAATCTGGACCCATTATCCCATTTTCAAATCCAGGATAGTTTTCAACTTCAGTTGTATTTACTAATTGACCTCCTGGTAATACTCCTGATAAAATTAAAGTGTCATATCCTGCTCTGGAACAATAAATTCCTGCAGTATACCCTGATGGACCTGCACCAATAATTACTACATCAAATTTTGTCTTCTTTTTGTCTGGAATCTTAGGGCCATCATCTTTGGTTTCTAAAACTGCTGAACCTGAATCTGCTGACATCATAATAATTCATTTTCCCATACTTCAATAATTTAAGTGAATTTATCCTAACGGATCTGATATGTGTGGTATCTACAATAATGGATGTTGCTTATAGAGGAAAAGATGGCGATGGTATGATCTTTGTATCTACTGTTGATGAGGCATATCATATTGGTACTCGTAAAAAAATAATCTAATTATTTTAAAACATTTTATCAACTTTTGAAATTACTCATCAAATTGTATTGCATTGCATACTTACTAGATAAATGCCTTAGAAAAAAATTATAGCATATGTCAATTGAAGCACAGTATGATCAATTCATATCCACAATTAATCAATCCATGGTAAAAGTTGATCCAAATTTGGCAGTAAAAATCATGTACTTGGAAAGAAAATTCCCAGATGTTGCGCCACGGGTGGAATTAGACATAGAGTATAATGACGGTGTAGATTTGGAAAGAAAGCAAGAAATTGTAAGATTTCGATATGGTTTTCAAATTCAGCAAAGAAAACATGGTTTTGTTGCAGTTGGAAGGATAAGTGTTGGAGTTATTGAAGAATTTTCAAAAGATATGGATGTAAAATATATCACAGGTAATGCAACCCCTTCTTCATATTAATTCTCCACTTTTTTATTTATCAAAATAATATCCACTATTGATAAAATCTGCATGTGTATTTTATTATTTTAAAGGAAAATAATCAAAAAGATCAATAACACATTCAATAATTTTAAATTTCTTACACCATTTAATTCCTAATTGATTACTTGTTGATTATGTTATTAAAAACAACATTGTTGAAAATCATGTCTGGTAACTGTTATATGGATTTTTAATCATATTTTTTTTAGATTAATTATGAGTGAAAATGTTCCTTTGTATGAAATTGGTTTATCAAAAGAAGATCCAGCTACAGAACTTGTAATGTCAAAACTTGGCGGTGCACTAAATAAAGCAAAAAGAGTACTTTCAGAAATCATTGAGGCAAAAATTTCAGTAGAATCTCAAAACCCTGAAGGTTCCAGAACTCACTACAATGCAACATTTACTGTCATTACCTCTAAAAAACGACTAATTTACACCGATAAAGGCTGGGATATTCTCAAAATTGCAGATGAATTGTGTAGAAAACTAGAAGGCGAATTAACTAAACATGATCATAATCGACAAAAAAAGAGCATTCGAAAAAAAAGTGATATGTAATATTATTTTCAAATATTTTTAATCTTTTAAAAGTCCCAAATGTTTTTCACATAATTTCTTATTTTCTAACTGTGAGAAAAAAAGATCTTTTTGCCAGTGTGCGTTAAATAATCTACAATCTTTATGTTCACAGAACTCTTCACCTGTTTTATGATACATGATGGCTTGTAATAGATAACCTTCAGCAATTTCTGATATTTTTGAATCATGATATTCTAGAAATTGACCTTTGTATTTTTCTTTAATATTCTCAATCTCACCTTTAGAAAAATTTGTCATTAATTCCAAATAATATTTTTTAGGCTTTGCTGGTGCTTCTATCATGCCTGTAGTTGAAATAATTGCAGGATTAGATCCAATTAATGCCCTTGCATGATATCTAAAATCGGTTTCATCAAATGTACATGTTAGTTTATTTGTAAAAATTATGTGCAATATGTCTAGTCTATTTTCATTTATTGGAATAAATTCATTAATTATTTTTTGAAATTCAAATCCATCATACAATGTCATCTCTTCTTTTTCTGACATGTCTTTGTTTTCTTTTTCAATTAAAATTTCTATTTCTGTAGGAGTATGTTTTTCAAATGGTGTTTTTAAATCATAAATTCTTGTTCCTGCTATTTTTTCAAAGATTTCATTATTTGTATTTTGGAAAAAATTACCTCTTGTTTCAATTTCAATTGCAAATGTTTCACAAAGAAACCCCTCTAATTTTCTTAATTGAATTTCAGGTACAGTAGGCTCATTGTATAGAATGATTTTAGATATTTTCAATATGTGAAAATGTGTTTGTAATGGCTTATCTTTCTAACTCTTTGATTTTTTCAGCTGTAATGTCTGCTGCTCTTTTTCCAGAGTATAGCATTGAACCAAATGTTGGTCCCATTCTTGCTAGTCCATGTGTTTCAGTAACTGACATTCCTGCTGCAATTAATCCTGGATACACTTCGCCTGTTTTGTGAACAACATGTTCTTCCCCATCATTAACATGCATTGGCTCCATTCCCTTCCATTTTGCTAATCCTCTATCTACTAGTCTTTTTACTGCTACAGAATCATGACCTGATGCATCAATGATTATTTTTGCTTCTAGTGCGATAGGATCAACACATGTAATGTTTCGTGGTAATGCTGAAACTGGCATCCAATTAACAACAATTCCTGCTACCCTGCCGTTTTTTAATACTAAATCATCAAATTTTGTAAGTTGAAGAAATTTTACTCCTGCATCACATGCTGCTGCAATTAGTTTTGATACTGCATGTGGTCCTGGTGTTAGGTATAATCCCTCTGCAACTTTTTTGTATGGTATTCCTAATTCATCCCAAAATTTTTGAGCAGGTTCTCTAACTGTTACAGGATTCATCATGTAACCACCTAACCAATAACCCCCACCAAGGTAATTATTTTGTTCAATAACTAGTACTTTGAAACCTCTGTTTGAAAGTTCTCTACTTGCAGTTAATCCTGCAGGTCCTGCACCAATAATTATGACATCTGATTCTGCTCTGTCAATTAAAACATCATGAAACTCATTTGCAATAGCACGTGTAATTTCCACTTCACGTACATCAGTAAATATTTTAGAAGATTGTTCTGCGATTGTTGCCTCTTGCATGCGTGTATCCTTTCTTTGAATAATTAATACCTATCCACATTTTTTAAATTAGCTATCACTAATTATTTTTATCTAGTTGAGATTAGAGAACTAAAAAACAGGAAAATAATGACTATCTCTGAATTTTTTTACCCCAAAATATCCAAATCTAAAAAATTTATAACTATACACAAAGAAAAATTCTTTGTATTGACTGTATCTAGTTTAAAACAATCAAAACCTAATTCCGTTAAACCTAAAATTAATTGGGCTAGATTAGAAGAGGCAGATAATTTTGCAAAGACTGTGAAATTATTCCGTCAAGGAAAATATGACGCAGATAGTTTTAGACGTTTTAGACTTCAACATGGTGCATATGGTACTAGAATGACTAGTGATTATGCCATGGTTAGAATTAAAATCCCTGCAGGTGAACTTTACCCTCACCAACTTGAAAAAATATCTCAATTAAGTGAGCAATTTTCTATAGGTAGTGCACATCTCTCAACTCGAGAAAGTATTCAATTACATTGGATAGTCCTTGAAGATGTTTCAGAAATATTTAGAGGTCTATCAGAAGTTGGATTAACCTCACGAGAAGCTTGTGGGAATAGTGTGCGAAATGTAATGTGTAGTCCATTATCTGGGGTTTGTTCTGATGAAAAATTTGATACAACTCCATATGCACTTGCAACTGCAAGATTCTTTTTGAGAAATCCAATGTCTCAAAATCTTCCACGTAAATTCAAATTCACTTTTACTTGTTGTGAAAAACATGGAATGGCAAGGATAGTTGATGTTGGATTAATTCCACAAATTCGAGAAATTGATGGAACTTCTCAAAGAGGATTCAAAATTTTTCTTGGTGGTGGATTGGGAAACAAATCCTTTGTTGGACATCAATTAGAAGAATTTACTCCTGAAGATGATTTACTTTACACATCAATTGCAGTAATACGAATATTTGATAGACTTGGAGATCGAAAAAATCTTGCAAGAAATAGAATGCGTTATCTTGTAAATGAAATGGGTTGGGAAAAATTCCAAAATCTTGTTCTAAAAGAAAGAGCTGTTGTACGTGCTACTCAATCAGTGATTACGCGATTAAATGTTGATCATACGCCAAATGAAATTAAACGACCAATTAGAATCAGTGATGACAGTGCCATAACAATTCCTGATGGTTATGCTAGATGGCTTAAAACAAACACGATTAAACAAAAACAATCTGATTACCGTTCTGCATTTATCACTTTAGAAGCTGGTGACATTACTGCAAATCAACTCAATGCGTTAGCTAGTTTGATTCGTGATTTCTCATCTGAAGGTAAAGCAAGATCTGGATTTGTACAAAATATTGCATTACGTTTTGTACATGAAGATGATTTACCACGTTTGTATTCTAAACTTTTAGAGAGTGGATTGGCAAAATCTGGTGCATTAACCATGACTGCTCCTATTGGATGCTCTGGAACAACTTCTTGTAATCTTGCATTAACTAATTCTCATAGACTAGCAAAAGAAATTCAACGAAAATTCCTTGAATTAAAATTGGATGAAGATGATGATTTGAAAGATTCTTCTATCAAAATTAGTGGTTGTCCTAACTCTTGTGGTCAACATGGAATTGCAACTATTGGTTTCTTTGGTGGAGGGGCACGTGTTGGAAAAGACATGTATCCTAATTATCAAATGTCATTAGGTGGACGTTCTGATGGTGATACCATGTTGGGTCAAGTGTGTGATAGAATTCCTGCAAAAAGAGTAATTCCTGTGCTTTTAAAAATAATAGAATTATTCAAAGAACACAAAAAATCTGATGACACTTTAAAATCCTGGATTCATAGAATCATAAGTAATAGTGAAGATTCTGAAATAAAATCAATTAATGATATCAAAAAAGCACTAGGACCTTTAGTTATTCCTCCTACAAAAGAAGAGGATCCTGACTTTTACCTTGATTATGGTAGTGACACTAGCTATCATACAAAAACTGGAAAGGGTGAATGCGCTGCTTGACCAATTCTGGTAACATAACAACAGATGTTGATTCTTTACGTTCAGAAATTAGAGACAAAAGTGTTAGAGTAATTGATGTTAGACGAGAAAGTGATTACAAACAAGATCATATTTCATCTGCCGTAAATTTACCATTGGCACATCTTTTATCTGATGATAGCCCTGAACGTGTTTTGAAAATTTTTAATTCTTTAGGAATTGATGATGAAACTCGTGTTGTTGTTTATGATGATACCTTTGGTGCTTTGGCATCTAGGGTTGCATGGACTTTGGAATATCTTGGACATTCTGATGTAACATTACTTGAAACTACTTACAGTAATTGGAAATCACTTGGATTAGAAAACGATTCCCAGTCCCCTGAAATACAAAGTAAAGAACATTCTATGAATTTACAATCCGATATTTTAGCAACATCTGATTATTTGGAAAGTGCAAAAGATAGAGATGATGTAATTTTAATTGATAATCGAGAACGTTTGAACTTCCTTGAACAACACATCCCTGGTGCCATTAGTCTACCTTATCGAACACTTGCTACAACAGATAAAATTTTACGCTCAAAAGAGGATATGCGACGATTACTTGAAAATCGAGGAATCTCTGGAAATTCTGAAATTATTACTTACTGTGGCAGTGTTGGAACTCTTTCTGGATTGGCATATTATGCATTAAAATCTGCAGATTTACCTAACGCAAAACTGTATGTTCGTTCATTTAAGGAATGGAAAAATCTTGAAAAACCAACTGAAAAACAAGAAGATGCTAGTTATTGGGATTTATCTGCAGAATAATTAAGAAATTTCATTTCTAAGTTTTTTGGTAACTGTAATTTCAATATGCTCAAATAACTCTAACATTTTATCCTGATTTTCTGTTAGATAATCCTCTCCTCTATCTTTTAGTCTAATCTTCCATAATCTAATTTCTCTGTGTTCATCAAAGAAATTTTCAATCATTTGTTCACCTGATTTTGAAGGATCTATGAATTCTTCAAAAACTTCCATGGTTTTCTCAACATCTTTTCCTTCAATTGATTCTCGTACTGATTGAACTGCTTGACTCAATTGTTTTAAATTCTTAATCGGTCTTGGTAATGTTTTTCTTGTAATTCCAAACAAACCTTTCTTTTCTTTTCCAATCTTATCTGCAATATTTGCAGCAAGATCATATATTGGAATTTTACTTAGACCATCACGTTTTTCATTCTGTATGATGAGGCCTTTTTCTATTAGTTTTTTCAATGCTTTTTCAGCATCAACTCTATCCAGAAATGTTGTCCAGACAATTGCACCAATTGTGTGATATCCTTGTCTAATTGATTCTAAAACTACGACTTCTTGAATTCTCTTGAACCCTTCTTCAATTCTAACATTTCTAAAATCATTATCCCTAATTGATCTTCTTGCATTTTTCACATCAATTTCAATTGCACGTTTCAATGCTTCTAATGATTCTGGAACTTGGTTAAGTAATGATAAAAAACATGCCTTGTTGTATTGCGCCATTCCATAAGTTGGATCTGATTCAATTGCTTTTTCAACTGCATCCAATGCTTTGGCATATTTTTTCTGTTCATAATGTACTAATCCTTTAAGATTCCAAGCTTCTGGATTTGCAATATCAATATCAAAAATTCTATCGTATACTCTTAATGCTTCACCATGATCATCTAAATGAAATCTTGCATACCCTAATTTCATTAAAGTTTCTATATTTTCAGGATCAATTCTTAATGCTTCTTCAAATACTACTACGGCCTCTTCTAATTTTTCATCAGCCATCAAATTAATTCCCTTTTTAAATAATTTCATACGATTATAATCTGGATTCACTAGACTGGTTTCTTTACCTACTTTTTCTCCTAACTTGGACTTGTCTTGTTCCTTTGTTTTAGGAGTGTCTTGTTCCTCTGATTTCTTACTGAATAGTTTTCTCACTAGCTCAGAATTCGATTTTATCTAGTTAAATACCAATCCTTGATGAGCCTGATTACACGCATGTTCTATTTGTGATGTGATTATGCGATCTAAATACAGAAATACTTGAAATATCCACAAACGATTGTGTCATCTCATTCTAGATTAGAAATTCATGGACAGGCACCTTTCAAACAACCAGGTGTTTATGAAGCTCAAATTACAATAACTGATACCAAACCTTCTGATAACGCAATTAAAACAAAACAATTTTCATCTTTATGGAAAGGAAATGTACATCTTAGAGTAAAAGATGGAATATTTTCTGAAACAATTGGTTCTCCTGAAAATCCTTTACCTTCATCTGTAGAACAACTTGATACAATCTGGATTGTAGTAACTGATCTTTTCTCTTCATTATATTCTGTATTTGATGTTAAACTATCAAAACCAACACATACGCCACAATCTGAAACTAGAATTAAAAATGAAACTAAAACAACTCTACAATCAAAACGTTCTACAAAACCAATTTCAAATGTTGGTGTACAAGGAATTACTGGAGATAAAGGTGACAAAGGATCATCTGGTCTACAAGGAACAACTGGTGACAAAGGTCCACCCGGTCATCCAGGTCAACCTGGAACACAAGGACCTGTAGGAATTAAAGGTCTTGATGGTACAACTGGTTCACCCGGTGACAAAGGCTCAACTGGTGACAAAGGAGTTCAAGGTGACAAAGGCCTCTCTGGAGAAAAAGGAATTACTGGAGAAAAAGGAATTACTGGAGATAAAGGTGATAAAGGTGACAAAGGATCAATTGGTCCTATAGGGGATAGAGGTGACAAAGGACCAACTGGTTCACCTGGTGATAAAGGTACAACTGGATTAAAAGGAATTACTGGAGATAAAGGTGACAAAGGACCATCAGGTATTTCTGGTGACAAAGGATTAACCGGACCAACTGGTTCACCTGGATTAAAAGGCTCCACTGGACAATCAGGTGTTCAGGGAGAAAAAGGAATACAAGGTCAATCTGGATCGCTCGGTGACAAAGGATTAACCGGACCAAAAGGTATTTCTGGTGACAAAGGCCCTGTAGGCCAACCAGGTCTAATTGGTGACAAAGGAAACA